>CAYPUO010000311.1:0-4592 GCA_964413775.1 uncultured archaeon | reverse complement strand
AGTGAAGGATCAGGACCAACGCCACATTCGCAATGTAGTGAGGACCGAACCATCCAGGCTCGAGAGCTGCAAGACCAGCGTAAAAGAGGAGGGTGACAATGGGATATTCATATGAAACATTGAGTACGTTGGTCAACAGGTGATCGGCAGGAATGGAATAGGTTTGATTTAGCTGCTTGTCGGTAAGGCCATACACGGAGAAGCCCTTCTCAAGGAACAGCTGACCATATAACATACTCCGATTACGATCTCGCTCTATAATCAGCGCATTGGCAATAGGAACCAAGAGGATCGATAGCACTAGTGAGAGCAGCAGATACCTTCTATATTTCTTGGCCACCTGTAGGAGCGATTGACTGGACTGCATATTGGGTCCGGCTCGATTCTACCTTGTTATAAGCAATTTGGATATTCGGACAATGCACTATTCTTAAATGGTGTGCGAATGTGAGCGCTCTAGCCTGGAGGCCAGATAATGAAAGCACTTTCACGCCCCACAATCTCAGAAATGCTTGATGTCAAGAGAATAGCCATCGTTGGAGTATCAGCCAAACTCGGATACTATTGGGTATACTCAATGCTCCAGTGGAAACACGATCTTGACGTCTGGTTGCTATCAAAGAACAGCGGGGAGGTCCTTGGCAAGCAGATCTATACGGACTTGGAGCAGATTCCGAGACCGATTGATTATGCAATCATTGCTGTGCCCAAAAGGTATGTTCCAACTATTCTAAAAGAGGTTTCTGAGAAGGGAGCCAAAGGTGCGACCATCTTCACTAGTGGCTTCTCTGAGTTGGGTACTGCAGAAGGCAGGCAGGCTGAGGATGAGCTCGGCAGTCTAGCCAAGACACTCCCAACGAGAGTACTAGGCCCAAATTGCATGGGCCTTCTGGTTCCGAAGATTGGGTTTGCTTTCATGCCTACCATTGAACGAGGAATCGGAGACGTAGGATTTCTATCGCAGTCCGGGGGCATAGCCATTGCAACCTATACCGCCGGAGTCGAAGCTGGGCTTGGCTTCAGCAAAGTGTTCAGCTTTGGCAACTCGATTGACATAACTCCGTCGGAAATAATGCAGTTTCTTAAAGATGACAATGACACCAAGGTCGTTGGCGCCTACATTGAAGGAACAAAGGAAGGAGAAGCACTCTTCCATGCCATGTTGCAACTTGCAAACAAGAAACCAGTGGTCGCACTAAAGGGAGGTAGGACTACTGAAGGATCGAGAGCGGCATCATCACACACCGGTGCTTTGGCTGGTAGCAACGACATCTGGCATGCCGCCTTCAGACAGACGAACATACCAGTAGTGCGAACTCTTGAGGAGATGCTGTCAACACTCAGTGCGTTCTCACTATGCCCTGTGCCAGCATCGCGTAATGTAGGCGTTGTAGCAATCAGTGGCGGCGCTAGTGTTATCTATACTGACCTCATCGTCGAACATGGCCTGAAGACTCCGAAGACCTCGAATGGCACGATCTCTGAGCTAGCCAAGCTAATCCGTGACGTCGGAACAGGACTGGGCAATCCGATTGATTTAGCAGCAGACTATTACGATGATGAAACAGTCAGAAAGGTCATCCGTCTGGTTGGTGCGGAGAAGAACTTTGATTCCATCATACTCGAAGCTGATGTCCACAACATGTTTCAAGTAGCAACAATAATGAACGCTCAGGATGTTCTAAGTGACTACTGGGAGGCCATGGCAGAAACAGGGCATGAAATCATGGTGGAACATAAGAAACCGGTGATGATTGCTATTCCAGAAGTAGCATACCCGCAAGCTCGGAATCTCGCATGGAAGACATTTGTCAAGCACAAGCTGCCTGTTATGAAAAACATCACTGAAGCAGTAGGTGCTCTTTCACGGGTTTGCAGTTACTATGACACCCGGAGATCTCGTGGTGAAGACTAGATCCACCTTAATTCATGCTAGCAATGCTATACATGAAATCTACCAGACCCTCTGACATGTTCTCCTGCTTCATGTTAGATGATGGATCGACTTCTTGAGTTCTCAGCTCATAGCCAATCTGACGAAGGCTTCGCGATATAAGGTCTAGTCCCCGCAAGTCGGTGGTCAGACCGAAGTTGAGAACACGGAGCAGTTCAGAGCCATAGTAGGTTAACCACAGGGGAAAGAGATTAACTCGGTTGCCGCCGACTTGGACTGCCGCCTCAGAAATCTCTCTTGTCCTGGCTGCCGAGATAAGCGAAACCATCTTTGATGCTCTTGTGTCGCTTATCTTGTGCAGGTCAAGGAATAGAGTGGAGCCTCCCCTGCCTATCTGGTCTTCAAGGAGGCCGATTGCGTTGTCATATATCGCGTCCCTGACGCTTGCAAAGTCCGCCAGACCCTCGGTGTGGTCAAGGAGTAGCATCGGATTTCCATCAAATCCAGAGAGCTCCTCAATTTGAAAGCCCTCAAGCAATCCCTTCTGTGCACGGAACCAGTTCCTACCATCAAGGGCTTCAATAACCTTCGGGAGAGTTTTCCTGATAGCCTGCCAGCCTGACCGCCTAGATAGGTCATCGTAGTCCTTCCACATCAGTCGTGGGGACTTCTCCACCTTTTCTCCACTTGGGTTGAACAGCGTAATCCGTGTAGTGTCCTTACCACTTATCACATACCTCAGGATTCTGTCAATCTCGACCTTTATGTCATCATCAAGCTGCAAGCTTGCTGTTTGAATGACAGGAGTCAGGTTCACCCAATGCATGCGATTGCCCACCAGATCGACCATTTCTAGGAGATCTAGCCCCTTCAACGGCCATAGGTCTATTTCCTCCAGCAGGTTTCCACTCAGGTTCAGAGTCCTCAGGGTCTTGACTCTTGATAGTGATGCGAGGTCAACTGATCGAAGGCGGTTTCTTGAGAGGTCTAGACTTTCAAGCGAATGCGATTGACTCAGAGGACTCAAATCAATCTTTGTTGCCATCCTCATCGAAAGGTCAATCTTCTTAGAGTTGGCATCATATGTATTATCAGTTTGACGGCCACGTTCGCTCTCATATACAATTGAGAAGCGCTTCATGTTACCGCCTCGAACAGAGGACTAGAGAATGCCTACCTGCTGATTAAACTCGACAATCATCTCATCAATCTTTGGAGTCATCCCTTGAATTGCTCCCCAGTAGTTGTCGTAATCAAACCACTGACGGTTCAATTCCTCTGTTTCAAATCCTTGCTGTTCTATCCATGTAAAATACTTCAAGTGATGGACACGCTTTCGGTTATAGTAATTGAGCTCAACCATTGCATCGGTCTTCTGACCCATGAGATGAAGATGGTAGTCACGTATTGCGTCTTCCTTTGTGTATGCTCCGTGAAGGGCATTCGCCTCACGTAATCGGGACTGATACATTTCCATAGAGTCGGTGGCTACCGTCAGGACAACATCATCAGCGCCCAGCTCATAGTACTTCGCAAACTTGATACACATGAGTATGTTGGCGATGCTCGAGATGCCAAGCAGATGCAGCTGTGATACGAGTGACTCGTCTACTCCAATATCATTAATCAGGTAACTGTGGCCCTCAGGCTCGTTGAAGAGCCTGATGAGACTCATTGGATCGTTGTCATCGATTGCAATAATCATGTCTGTGTTCTTCACGTTATGAATCCAAGGCACATGCTTGTCGCCAATCCCCTCGATTCGATGGCCACCAAATCCGTTTAACCATAGAGTAGGGCATTGTACTGCTTCACCTGCCGCAACTTCTGATGCGGGATAAGCTTGTTTCATGAAATCGCCGGACGCGATGGTTCCCGCGGAACCAGTCGTTAGACAAAGGCCCCTATACGAGCCTTTTCCGAGTTCCTTCTCAATGACCTCTTTCATCGCATGACCGGTCACATCGTAATGATATAGGTAATTTCCGAACTCAGAAAACTGATTGAAGATGAAGACATCATCGCGCGTCCCCCTGAGCTCAGCAACCTTGTCATAGATCTCCTTGACGTTGCTCTCGCAGCCAGGTGTAACAATAATCTCGCTTGCCACAGTCTTGAGCCAATCAAAGCGCTCCTTGGACATCTCCTCAGGCAGAATAGCGATACTATCACAGGCCAGTAGCTTTGAATCATACGCTCCGCCCCTGCAATAGTTCCCAGTGGATGGCCAGACCGCCTTCTGACGCGTTGGGTCGAATTGCCCTGTGACTAACGGGGGAACTAGGCAGCCAAAGGCAGCACCGACCTTATGGGCCCCAGTAGGGAACCACTTGCCGACCATGGTGATAATCCGGGCTTCTACGCCGGTCAGCTCGTGTGGAACCTCTATGTAGTTTGCGTTGGAACGAAAGACACCTCCCTTTTCCACAGGCTCGTTCTTCCAGGTAATTCTAAACAGATTCTCTGGCGTGATGTCCCAGAGGCCAATGCTCCTCAGTTTCTCTTTTATTGCTTCAGGAGCTGAATCGGGATTCTTGAGTTGGCTAAAGGTTGGAACTACAATGTTGCGTTGCCTGCACCGTTCAACAGTTCGTTTGAGCTGCTCTTCATTTCGTGTCAAGTCAATCATCGGTCAATACCTCGGATCCGCTGGAATGCCAGTCAGTACGCCTGCCATCTTGTGCAAAAGCCTTTCGGA
>CAYPUO010000310.1:0-4601 GCA_964413775.1 uncultured archaeon | reverse complement strand
ATCTATACCATTGCGGGCTCAAAGTCCGAGCTATTCTTCATCCACAGAGCTATTGCATACAGTGAAGTTCGTTGGGAGAGTCTGAGGACTTGGCATCCTGTCGAGAGACTTGCAAGACCTCAAGTCCAAGTTATCAGGAGAAAGATGCCTTCAACTACATGTATCGGGTTTACAACATCAATCAAAGCGAATGATGACTCACAGTGACTTAAGTTCACAATTAGCTATGCTGAAAAGGGTAAATTGTATGACAATTTATGACATAACCTATGACTAAAGCACGTGGGCATCTGATTGAAGAGGTAACCTCCACCCTAGAGGATGCTGGGTTTGACCTATCGTCTCATTGTGATGTCCGCCCAAGCTGTTTTGATATGGTTGCTAGAAAAGACGACAAGCTAGTCCTGATAAAGGTCCTATCAAACATTGATGCACTCACCCAAGACGATGCAATTGCTCTCCAGCTAGTCGCTCACTTCTTTGATGCCATTCCGTTGATTGTGGGACGAACAACTAGACGAGGAACCCTTGATGCGGGTGTCGTATACAAACGGTATGGAGTATCTACCATTACTCCATCAAGCCTTGGTACCATAATTGCAGAACAGAAGATGCCTCGTGAGTTCATTCAACGAGGCGGTAGATTTGTAGCAATAGACGGGTCAAGGCTGCAGCAAGTCCGACTATCCATGAATATGACTAAGGAAGAGCTTGCCAGTTGTGTAGAAGTATCAACAAGGGCGATTCTTGCCTATGAAAAGGATGAGATGGATGTCAGTGCTGATGTTGCTCTCCAGCTTGAGAAGGTCCTAGAGACCGATTTGATTATCCCAATTGATGTGCTTCAAAGTCGTCCTGTGGCGCCCCCTGTTCAGAGAAGTAGGACCGAGCCGGAACTAACAGAGATCCACCATCGCGTCAACGAATTTTTCGAGCGACTTGGCATGCATGTATTGTGGAGTGATAGAGCTCCATTTCATGTGGCTGCAAAGGAGAAAGGTCGGCCAATCATGTCAGGAGTTGGCTCGATCAAGAGCTGGGGGCTGCAGAAACGCATGGAGATACTGAAGAGCGTTTCAGAAGTTACAGAGTCAGATGCAGTCATCATTGTTGAGGAGGGCCGTGCAGAAGAGAATATTGCGGACCTTCCAGTAATCCGACAGCTTGAGCTCGATGCCATTGACAAGCCTCGGGAACTAAAGAAGATAATCTCAGAGCGCTCAGGCAACTAGAGGTCTGGTTTCTCCTGAAATATTTCCTTCTCTTGGACTCTCTTCGATACGGATTTCCATGACCTTCTAATGAAGGGCGGCAGTTCTTTCCCATTATCTATAAGGGCTGTCAGGTATGCGACCGACTTCGGATCCGATGGGTATCCACTCCCAATGTCCTCATACTCTTCGTGTAGTCGTGCAATGGCTGCGTCGCGCGTTGTCTTTGCTACTATCGATGCAGCACCAACGACTGTATATCGTGCATCTGCCTTGTGTTCAGAATAGATCTTACACCCCTTCTCAATAAGACCTGAATGAGTACCAACCAACACACCAAATCTCTCTTGGTTGACATCCGCTGCATCTAGATACAGCTCTGCGGGGGAGAGTTTTCTTGCAATAGACGCAAAGGAGGTCATCTCTATCTCATTGAGTGTAGTCCCGGCTGCCCTCAACCGATCAATCTCCTGAGCCGAGATTTTCTCAACAACTACCTTCTGGGCAAGCTTCCGGATGCTATGTGTCAGTTCTTCCCTTTTCCTTGCGGTAAGTGTCTTTGAATCTCTAACCCCCATTCTGGCTAATTGTAGCACACACTCCGGTCCTAGAGAAACCCCACAGACTACAAGGGGTCCAAACATCGGACCCCGCCCTGCTTCATCGATACCTGCTATGCCTTTCAGGAGTCTGGGAGCCATGGGCTGACAATAACTGGTGAGCTATTTTACGGTCACGGTTCCTCCTCTTTTCCTAGGGCTTTGAAAAACACGTACATATTCCTATAACTGACTCGTGGTGGAAACTTAAAAGGGGAGCGTCCCCCGAAGCGAAACTTGCATGCCCCCTTCGTTTCGGCAGTATCTCTAACAAGAGGAAGGATTGATTCGGCGCTCTTGACAATCTTACGGTTGAATGCCCAATAGAAAGGGGGAAAAGTAACGAAAATGACGACAAGGATTAGGATGTTACCAAGAATATATCCATAAGGGCTATTGAAATCAGTACCCGTGATTTCCATTAACGAGGGGAGAAGTGCAACGACCACGCCAAACGCTACCAAAACTGAAACCAGTATGACAGGCAGTTCAGCTCTAAGTCTGGACCTCCCCTTTGTTACTATGACAATTCCAAGATGGCCATCCTTCCTCCAAAATGCCAATGTGTTGGACGAGAATGTGTCCGTCACATGGAGAAATGATGTTTCTGGGTCTAAAGACCAATTTTTGACCGCCAGACCCAGTCCCCTGATGTGTTCTGCAATCTCATCAACCAATGATTTCAGTTCCATTCCCAGACACAGGAAGACATATTTCAGGCGACCAGTCCGAATCGGCGTTTTTTCTATCCAGTAAAGACCTGATTCATTAGCAGTAGACGTACCGTAGGCGGCAAAAAGAGTTTCCAGAAACTCTATTGTCTTCTTATAGAAATAGGTAGAGTAAACAGCAGAGCTTCGTTTCAGACTCATACAATCACCCACAGTCCCAAAGAAGACTAGCTGCCGAACAAGAAGCCCATGATACCAGAGTAGTCAGATGATTCCTAATCCAAGTCATTAAAATCAACCCATAAATTGGCAAGAAATAGAGTAACGTCAATGACCAAAAGTATATCGCCTACCTCACCAACCCCAAATGCATCTGCGACAGCGCCTACTATCGATAGCCCTACTAGCGTGAGCCATTCATACCATTGCAGATGACTAATGGTGTCTTGGATAATTGAATTGATGTTTCCAGCCTGTCCGTCAACGAATGCACCCCACGGAATGAAATCCTTCATAACGTTAACCAAAGACAAGATAATGGCTACAGTTACTTCCCATAGCCTGCTTGCAGCTGCTCCCATATCGGGATGCAAATACTCCCCGGCCGCCTCCCCAAGAGCCGCATCTGCAATGAGGGCGGCGAGATCAGCAACTGCATCTATAGTTTCGGTCGTCGATAGATGCCCATAAACATATGTGACAAGAAGCTGTTCTGGTGACCCAATCCCCCGTACACCATCACTGAGACGTTCCCATGCCTTTGCTAAGACCTGTTCACGGGGCATGAGCAAATACGAAGCGACCAGTCCGCCCAGGATTGCATCTATTGGACCACCAACGCCTATCATAGCTTCAGGAGAAACATAATGCTCCAAGCAAGAAGAATAGCAGGCAAGGACAAAATCGCGGCCTGGTGTCAATCTAATTTGGTCACTGAAAGACTTCCAAGAGATTAGAGTGTTCTTAGCAAGTATTCCATCTGCTGATCCATGCGAAATCCAAACCACCTGTCCAGCTACTCTTTGAATGATTAGTGCATATTCAAGAGAATTTTATTGTACGACCTGTACATCGGCCGTGTTTTCAGTAATGGTCTTGACCGCTGCAGATGTTGCGCTATCATCATGCATAACAACTACTACATTGGACAAGACTGGAACAGATAATGGCATAATGACCAGTGGCGATAAAAACAAAACCACTAGTAACCCATACCATACATCTTTTTGCTTTTTCACGAAATTCCACCAACGGACGACCGGATATCTAAATTGCTTTTATAGCTTTCGAAACTATTGGCCTATGTGAAAAGTCTACAGGGTAATACAAAGATATGTGCCCGGACCGACTGGATTACATGGTTCATGTACTAATACTCATCATACAATACAGCTAGGTCTTGTCATCATCCAGTTTTTCTTGACACACTTATCAACCTAGGGTGGAAGAGATATATCATCAGATTCTAGAGAACGGTGTTACACCTAGACGTTGGTGGCTAGAGTAGAGCATAACGCAAAATCAAAGAGAGAAAAAGTGGCAGCTTACCGGCCTCTCACAGGCTCGCGCACTGCAGACCTCCGGTAACGGGTTTGGGCTTGACTTCTGAGTTCGGCCGAGTTCAGGTAATCCCCAATCCCTATGGCCGCCATCACACAATGCTGTCTGGAATCCTGTTTTAAAGCTTGTCCTAGAGTCAAGGTATTTGCTCATTCGCTGGTGACCTTATTAGATAGTGACAGGACATCAGCACATGGATTCACAACCACAGCTGCGCCTGGTCTGCCATCCCCCCTCCCGACCAGAGCACACCCCATTATTTGCTGACGCTGACCGTGTGCAGCTGTGGAAACTTGTCAAGGATTGCACTTCTCACCAACTCGTACGGGCGCCAAGGCTCTTGGAGCTAGCCCGACGACGCGACCCTGACCTCATTTCTTTCTGTGAGGGTCTTCTGACTTCCAAAGAAAAGGAAGACTGGTTCTTGGCACTGAAAGCAATTGCTGCTCTGGATACTCCCGAGGCGGTAGAAAAGCTCGTGATGATTTTCGCTGGGACACTAAGCAACGATGATAGGCTCTATATTATCAATCTCGTGGCAAGGTGCTTGACTGCTGATT
>CAYPUO010000309.1:0-4633 GCA_964413775.1 uncultured archaeon | reverse complement strand
GGCATATGCTACTCTATGCATAGAACGAATTAAGGTTTGACGCTTTGGGATTTCATCCTATGAGATAGGGAAACCCTCGTGTGAGGGTTTCTAGAAAAAACTAGATGATGTTTAGTTGCTTACCGATTTTCTCGTAAGCACCTAGTGCTATATCTAGTTGGTCCTTCGTTAGGCCACTATTCATCATGTTTCTGATGCGCGCCTTGTCACGAGCGACCATTGGGAACACGATTGGGAGCGCTAGAATGCCTTCCTTGAATAGGCCATCGCTAAGTGCAGCTGCCTTGGAGCTCTCACCAACAATCGCAGGGATGATTGGTGTCTGGCTGTTGCCAGTGTCATAGCCAAGATTCTGCAATCCCTTCACGAAGTACTTTCTGTTATCCCAGAGTGTCTTTACGTGCTGTGGTTCAGTCTCAAGTACGTCAACTGCAGCAATGCATGCGGCAGCCGTTGCCGGCGGATGTGATGCACTCAGAAGCCATGAACGGCTCTTATTGAGAGCATAGTTGACCATGTCGCGACTTCCTGAAACATGACCTCCCATTACACCGAAGGCTTTGGAGAATGTTCCCATCTCGAAATGTACATCATGATGTGTAAGGTTGAAGTGTGAAACGATACCTCTGCCTCCTTTTCCAAGAACTGCCTCGCCATGTGCATCATCGACGTAGATCATTGCACCATAGTCTTTCGACGCCTTAGCAATCCCATCGAGAGGTGCGATATCGCCATCCATACTGAAGACACCATCTGTAATGATGAGCATCTTTGGTGGGTTCTCCTTATCAGCTTCAGCAAGGACTCTCTCAAGGTCGGCAACATCGTTATGCTTGTAGACGAATCTGGTAGCCTTTGTAAGGCGGACCCCGTCAATGATGCTTCCATGATTGAGCTCATCTGAAATGATTGCATCGCCCTTGTCAACAAGCTGTGGAATTAGTCCCTCATTTGTTGTAAACCCTGCACTGTATGTCAGAGATGCTTCAGCTCCCTTGAATTTAGCAAGTCTTCTCTCCAGTTCCAAGTGCAAGTCCATTGTGCCAGCAATTGCTCGAACCGAACCTGAGCCCACACCATGTGTTTCAATAGCTTTGAGGGCAGCTGCCTTCAGCTTCGGGTGGTTTGATAGGTTCAGGTAGTTATTACTGCACAACATGATAACGTCCTTTCCATCTATCTTTGCTTTTGGAGTGCTGGGTCCCTGAAGCTCCCTAATCTGCCAGTTGAGACTCTGATCAACGAGCTTCTGGTACTCTTCCTTCATCCAAGCAGTTGGATCTCGCTTCATCATCTTCACCAATAACATAGTCCAGGCTCAAGGAAGTGCCTGCTTCTAACATCGGGCGGGAAATCCCAGCTATATATGGCCTTCGTTCTAGCAGCATTTCGGGGGTCGGCACGTCTGCGATATGTTCCCCTAAACATATCGATATGAACTAATGAAGCATATCGGTTATAAAGCTCCGCTCCAATATACATTATAACAAGGCGGAAAGAGCAATGGGCAAGATATTACGAATCAATATGAGAGATCTCTCTCACAAGTGGGAAGACACACCTGCGAAATACAAGGACCTAGCTGGACGTGCTTTCACCTCCGCGGTGGTCAATGCCGAGGTGGATCCAGAGTGTCACCCTCTGAGAGAGAAGAACAAGTTTGTGATCTCGCCAGGTCTGCTTGCCGGTACGCCGGCACCATCTTCTGGAAGACTGAGCGTCGGTGCAAAGTCTCCATTGACAGGCGGCATAAAAGAGGCCAATGCTGGAGGGCTGACGGCTACGCGTCTTGCACGCATTGGTGTCCAGGGGATTATCATCGAAGGTGCGCCACCGTCTGATTCAGAGGATTGGTATAGCATCATTGTTGGCAAAGACAAGTGTGAGATCAAGAAAACCAACGAATATGCAGGAATGGGTCTTTATGACCTAATAGCCAAGGTCTGGGAGGACTATCCCGTAAAGCCAGGCATTATTGGCTGTGGGATTGCAGGCCAGCGGCTCCTTGTTGGGGCTGGTGTATTTGGAAATAACATTGAGAACACTGACCCAGGCAGATTCGCCGGAAGAGGAGGGCTTGGTGCGGTTCTCGGCTCGAAACGTATTGTAGCGATAATTAGCGACGATACCGGTGGTGACCGACCGAAACCAAAGGATCCTGAGAGGTTTGATAATGGTCGGAAGGCCCTTCGAGACGCTCTGAACAAGCACCCTATCACGGGTCGCCTCAAGGACGACAAGGGTGAACCCTTCGGCGGTCTAAAGAACTACGGGACCAACATTCTGCAGAACATCCTAAATGAGGCAGGAGGTTTACCAACCAAGGGGTTCACGTCAGGTCGCTTTGACAAAGCTGCAAAAATCTCAGGTGAGGCAGTCCATGAGCTTGTAGACAAGACCAATGCGAAATTCGGTGACAAATCACAAGGCAAGTATGGACATCCTTGCCATCCAGGATGTGTGATGGCCTGCTCAAATGCAGTTCCTTACGAGAAGACCGGAAAGCTACAAGTAGCTCCTCTTGAATATGAGACTGCATGGGCATTGGGGACCAACTGTGCTATTGGAGACCTTCATGATGTTGCAGAACTGAACAGGCTCTGCAATGACTTGGGGCTCGACACCATAGAAGCTGGAAACACAATTGCAATGCTCATGGAAGGAGGCTTGCTCAAGTATGGTGACGGACCTGGGGCAATCGCTGCAATGAAAGAAGCCTACAAAGAAAACTCTGCCATTGGAAAACTCGTGTGCTCAGGTGCTTTGCTAACAGGCAAAGCTCTGGGCGTGACAAGGATCCCTGTTGTGAAGGGACAGGCACTGCCAGCATATGATCCACGCCCCATCAGAGGCATTGGAGTCACATATGCAACGACCACTATGGGTGCTGACCACACTGCCGGATACACCATTGCAGCAGAGATTCTTGGAATCAAAGGCACTGTCACAGACCCCCGTGAGCTCAAGAAGGCTGACCTATCGAGAGCTTTTCAGGCAACGACTGCATACATCGATGCTGTAGGATACTGCCTCTTCATCGCATTCTGTATCTTGGATGATGATGCAGGGATGCAGGGAATGGTTGACTCAGTGAACGGATTCCTTGGCAAAGACATCGATATCACTGAGTTCGGTATGCAGATACTGAAGAATGAGCGGGACTTCAATAAGCGTGCGGGATTCACAAACAAGGATGATCGCCTACCTGAGTTCTTCTTGACTGAACCGCTACCGCCTCACAATGTGACTTTTGATGTCACTGAAGAGGAGCTTGATGCGGTCTATAAGGACATGTAGATTGTTTGGGGGTACTAGTACCCCCAATCTCTTTTCTTTTGGCTAAATGGAATTGCTTATCAGGTCAATTGAGAGATTAATGGCGATGATCGAAATTCACCTCTACGGGAAGCTCAGAAGGCTTGTCCATAACAGCAGTGCAAGCGATGACACAGTCCTTCACCTAGAACCAATTGAAGGAGAAGTGTTCTCTGAGCTCGTTGAACGGCTTGGTCTGAGTCAGAAGGACCTCGGAGACTGTTTCCTCAACGGAAATCTGCTCAAGCCAACTGATGTCATCTCCGATGGTGATAGGATAGGCTTGTTTCCCTTCAATATGGTACTTCTTTGTGGCGGCCAGCATATCAAGGGACACGGGTACACTCAGAAGGATGTCGACGTCGACTACTACTAGGTGAATCTTAGTGCTGGTACATGTTAAGCTCTATGCCACTCTCAGACGTTTTGCGCCGGAGCACACGGAGTTGGGCGAATCGTTTCCAATGGAAATCCAGAGTGGGCATGTTGAAGAAGTGCTTACAAAGCTGGGGATTTCAGAAGACAAAGCTAAGATTATCATGGTGAACGGAGTCCAGACCCAGGACCTGAAGTCCAGTTTGAATGAAAATGATCTGGTTGTGGTTTTTCCACCTATTGGTGGGGGCTGATGGCGCTTCTAGATTTGCCTGTTGAGTTCTGTTTCCTGTGATGAACGGAATTTGGCGTTTCTTCTTGTGGCGATGTACATCGGGATGACCGAGAGTGGATACAACAGCATTGCCAGAGGGAATATCATAACTCCGTATGAAACAATTCCTCCGAACGCTGCTAGGATAAACGCCGTAACCAGCGTACCTGTCTGTCGTGGAAACTGCCACATTATTCGCGTGATGGCAAAAGCTCGACCTCGCCTTGACGGTTCAATCTCAGCCATGAATAATGAATTAAAAGCTGGACGATTCATATTGGCCACGGTATTGCGTGTTATGTAGAAAACGAGCATTAGCAGGAACCACGGGCTGTAGACAATTCCAATCATTAGAATAGGCGCCAACGTATACATTATTGATATTGTACGCAGTTTCCCGATTCTCTCACTGAACAACCCAACCGCCAATATACCTGTAGCAAGGGTGGCATTTGCAATGGCTGGCACGCTACCAAGAACTATAGGATCCACATTGAAAGCTGCATAGACCCAAGGCACTAGGTAGGGAATGACCATGCCAGAGCTGAATCCCATCATGAGCTGTGTTAGCCCGAACAACAGCGCAGTTTCGGTATCTTGTTTTGGAGTGGTGGATTCCTGTCTCATCTGCTCAACGGCATTATCGTCATTAATCATGTTGCCTTGCAT
>CAYPUO010000308.1:0-4646 GCA_964413775.1 uncultured archaeon | reverse complement strand
CTCCTTTGATGAGTGTCAAGGTCTGTCTAGGTTCTCACAGGCTGTTACAAACCCTACGGTCCAATACAGCTAGATATTGTGTACGAGAGAGATGGGTCTGCCAGGAAGTATCTCTCGGTTGACATAGTCTCTAACAAGGATGGCGCTGGCAAAACACTTGACCATATTCTCGTAGTTTCTGATATCACTGCTCGACGAATGGCGGAGAACGAGCGAGAGCAGCAACGGAGAGTGATAGGCCTGTATGCATCTCTGCTAAGCCATGATATTGGTAACGATCTGCAAGCAGTCTTGGGCTATCTGGAGGGGACTAGTATGCTGCTGAAAGATGACGTTGTTACAGCTGAAAAGATGCTGAAGTCGGCAGAGGCTGCGGGCCAGCGGATGGCCAATCTGGTCAGGACGTTCAGGGCAGAGTCAGTTCCCGCGCACATCCTTGTTGTAGAGATGCTCAAGCAGGTCGCTAGAGTCGCTGAAACGGTCAGCATGGGAATGACGGTACATGTGGAGGCTGCCGCCTCTACCACGAGTTTCAAGAGCCCAGGCGGGACGCTCCTGCCTATTGCATTTGAGAACCTATTGAGGAATGCAGGGCAGCATGCAGGACGGACGCCAACCGTCACTATCCGTGTCGAGCGCGAGAACAATAAGCTTGTAATTACGGTTTCAGACGATGGACCAGGTATTCCTGTTGAGATGCGCAGATTTCTCTTCAACAGAAGCGATCCAAAGAAAGAAAGTGGCCTTGGTCTCTATCTGACAAAGCAGATAGTAACTGCTTGTGGCGGGACTATCGAGCTTGACCCAGATGGACCTGGAGCAGCGTTTAGGATTGTTCTCCCTATCATGGAGTAAGGAAGTCGGAGAGGTCACAGCTCCCAACAAGTTCAATATCGAACATCCACTGCTTTCCTGCATCTAGCCGTAGGTTTATCACAATAGTCAACTGACTATTGCAAAGAACGCATTGGTTCTACGCAATAGAAGGAACAAATAATGCAAGTAAAGAAACGTGACGGTTCTCTTGAGGCATTCATGCCTGAGAAAGTCGTCGTAAGCATTGTGAAGTCCGGTGCTCCTTACAGGGATGCAAGAAGCATTGCAGATTCGCTTTCCAAACGCTCAGAGAGCACGATGGAGAGCTCATCCATTCGGGACTACGTACATTCCGAACTCAAATCACGCGGTTTCGCCTCAGCAGTTGACGACTGGAACAACTACGATCAGACACGACACATGTAGTCCTACAGCAAAGCGGAGACACCTCTCTGTCATGGCTAGAAGCGGAAAGGTGTCTTGTCAGCGGGCTCTCAGAAGGCTCATGGTCCTCTGGGAACCGCCCCATTCTCCTGCTCTCTCTGATTCTGCCCACGTAATCATTCATTCATATCTAGGTGCCATGCCTATCCTGGCAAACAGACTGAAGAAAGCCAATTGTATGAGAAAAGAGGTCTTCTTTGTATGCTTCCTGATTCATCATTGGATGGTCAGCGCCTTCAATGATGTACATCTCCTTTCTCTCTGAGGCAAGCCTATCATGAATTATCATCATGCTCTCCCTTTTCACCACGGTGTCCTCAGAGCCCTGCATGATGAGGACCGGGCACGTGACTTGTCCCAGACACTCCTTGAGTCTCTGAATTCCATGGAGCATGATGAAGCCTATACTAATGGGCAACTCCTCGTATCCAATCCATCCTTGGTCCTTGAGCCATTGCGGTACAGGTGCTGCATATCTCTTTGGAAGTGCACGGCGCAGGAGTGGAATCCTGCTGACTGTTGAGAGGAGCGAGAAGTTGCGGACCTTCAGTGTGACTGGAGCTGCCCATGTCACGATTCCTGAGACTTCCTCCCTTTCTGAGGCAAGGACCAATGATAACAACCCACCTGCGCTATGGCCCATAACGTACACCACTTGACAGGTGTCAAGGAGCTTGTCGACTCCGGCATTTGCGTCTGCGAGTAAGTCGTCGAACGTCACACTCTCAAGGTCTTCTGGTCTAGTGCCAAAGCCACTGAGCGCAGGCAGCCAGACCGTCCACCCTGTTTCTGAATGGAGCCTGTTTGCAAACTCCTTCAAGTCCCATGTGGTTCCTCCACCACCTCCATGAAGTAGAAGGCACCCTGTATCAGTGCCCGCAAGAAACAGCGGTTCTGCTCCAGGAATAAAGTTTCTACTCATTGCTCTCAATGCTCCTTGTCAACCCAGCCAGTGCATCGAAGTCTGGATCGATGTCTACATAATGCAGGAGGGCTGCTGCAATCAATAGGAATGGCGCAAAGACCGGTCCCCACCACATTAGGCCCCAGAGATCACCACCAGTTAAGCCTACGGAGAAGTCCATGAAAGCTCCAAGGAGCAACGATGAGGCAGCTTGGAACATGTTCAGAGGTACACCAATGAATCCGGTGTATATTCCTGCCCTCGCCGATCCCGTTACAATCTCATCCACTTGAGCGATGTCTGCAGGAACAACATAGCTCATGAGGTAGTAGATTGCCATTCCTGCTCCTACAGGTACGAAGAACAGGAATGCTACCAGAGTGTACCCAATCACACCACCAAGGCCCTGTAGGAATGGTGTAAGCGGTGTTATGATGGCCAGCACTCCCAGTCCTATCATGAGGGACTTTCTCTTGCCTAGGCGACGAATACCAAGCAGCCACAGATAGAAGCAGACCATGGTAGACCCAAGCATAGCAAGGGCAGGCGGGACAAGGGTCTCAACAGTGTTCAAGAGCAGAACCTCCTGAATGAAGCCTACCATTTGCTGCGTGAGTGCGATAAAGGTGAAGGACAGGAAGCCAACCACCAATGTCCACATAACGAAAGTCCTATTGTGGATAGCAATCTTGGTTTCCTCAGTAAGGCTTCTTGTTATTGGTGCGGTTTCCGCTGACTCTCTAATGACTGTCATCGACGGGAGCATGAAGACGAATGTTATGATACAGAAGATGAGCAAGAGGTTAAGACCTAAGTCGCTCAGTCTTGGTGGTCCGGTCAGAAAGAGCAAGGGAGTCACGAACCCGAGAATTGCCCCGATAGAGTCGCCTCCGAAGTTGAAGGAATTCATGAAGCCTGAAACTAGGGGTCTCTCCTCCTCATTGGTTATCTCGGGTAGCCATGCCTGATGTGCGGTCATAACGAATGCATAGAAGAACTTGAACAGGCACAGGAATAGGAGATAGTATCCGAAAAGCACGAACTCCAGTGACTGATTAGATGTGTCCAAGAACAGGTTTGGAACAAACAGCATGAAAGCGGTAAGCACTACTCCGGGCGTGCCAAGAATGATGAATGGTTTCCGGCGTCCCCATCTACTCTTGAGTCCATCGCTGTAGTATCCAGTAATCCAGTGTGTCAAGCCAATCACCACATAGGACGTAGCTAGTGACACACCATTCAGAAACCAGTTCAGTTCAAACCTCGTACCGTAGACGTAGAATGCAGTCATGGTAATCATTGTCATCAGGAAAGTTGGTCCGAACCTTCCCATAGAATATCCAATCTTCTTTGATGTAGGTAGCATGCTCAGCACCACGCAGGACTGAAGCTTCGCAGATGCACAATCCGACTAATGAGTCATTCGTAGAGCAGGCTAGTCAGTCCACTGGTCATCAGCCAGGTCTGATGTAGTCTGATTTGGAAACAGTGCTGCTGCTCTGAGCATGTATCCCTTGGTGGTTTCGTATACGAGGTCTGTATAGACAAACGCCTCTCTATTGTCGAACACCAACACACGGAGTGGGTATTTTCCCTCCTCTTTGTAGACTTCAACCAGTTTCTCTAGCGCTTGCTCTGTGTCGAATCTCACCTGTGGCTCTGTGACTGCAGCAAGGACGCGTTCTGGAACATTTCGATGATGGGAGGACCAAGCGAAGTCGAGAAACAATACAATTAGGAAAACGAACATCACACCGAAGGATGCCCACATGATTTGGAATGCAATAGATCCGCTGAGCACTCCCAGTACCGCAAATATCATTACAATCGCGATAAAGGGGAATACCATCACTATACCAAAGACTGTCACCTTGAGTAACCAAATGGCCCGCCGTGGGGTCTCGGGAGCGAGCGTTTCTTTCAGGGTTGTACGCCAAGTATTAGCGAGTCCCCTGTCTATCCTGCTCAGGGCATAAATGGCTGCGCCATGTGCATGTGTCATATTCGCACCTGTTTCTTCGGGAACGGATGGGCCCTTAATCTTGCCCACTTCCATGTGACCATTCTCCAATATGTCGAGAAAGAAGATTGCGCGAGACAGTCGTGTTCTGCTAATCCCCCTTATCCCATATGTTGACTTTTTTCTGGTTCTCTTCGAAGCATGGAGGCAGGTTGGGACTGTTGCGACTCCTGTAGTGGCAAGGAACATGAATGTAGAGATAAATGACGGATCGAAATCTCCTATGATGGAAAGGGCGAAAAGGAAGGTCAGCGAGTAGATGCCTACTGCTAGAAGAATCCCTACCTTTACAACTGGCGTCAGCGCTCTCCCTACCTTGCTTGGAGAGTCCTCGGGATAGACTGTCCTTTGACCAGATTCTACCATTTCTAGAAATTCTGCTCTGTTCACTGCCACTATCTATGACGCCTGCTTCCTCTCCCATCATACATGAAGCAAGTTAACTGTTGCGTAGAGTAGACT
>CAYPUO010000307.1:0-4651 GCA_964413775.1 uncultured archaeon | reverse complement strand
TCTTCAAGCTCCGACAACCTCTGAGAGAGCATCTTGGCCGAAATCCAGCTCAAGTCCTTCTGTATCTGGTTGAACCTCAGACCATTTCGTGCACGAGGAGCCATGAGTGTTTGAAGGATGAGAATCGTCCACTTCTTCCCTAAAATGCCTGAAGTAATATAGACCGGACATCCCTCTACATCTTCTCGAACGCGAGGTGCGAATTCTACAGCTTCTTCTTCGAAATCTTGGTTCATATGTGAAGTTCGTACACATTGCTTATATGACTTACCTTATTATACTAGATATATATTCGCTAGTGCGAACGAATAGATGGGAGTAGGTACTCTGATTCTAGGTTTCAGCTCCCGATTCTGAATGTTCGCTACTTCGACCATCTCTGAGCACCTGTTGTATCATTTCGCGCATAGGTGGAGGGATGGACTCAGGGTCAGACTCGAACCTTGCTTTCAATCTTGCAAGCATTTCAGGCGGCATGTCTTTCGGAGATCTCAGCATGCTTGCCATGGCGCCCATATCACCTACTTTCATCATCATTTGCTGAGCTGCAGGTTGTGAGCTCTCTCCACCATGCTCTTCAACCATTGCCTTTGCTGCTTCAGCCTTCTCTTCGGTTAGCACTTCTACGCCCTGATGTGCATAGTATGTTTCGTAGAGTGCCTTGAATACACCATTGAGGGCAAGGAGTTCTTCGACTGTTCCCTGTTCGATTAGCTTGCCGTGGTCAAAAACAATCACGCGTGATGCAATGGCAACTGTAGTCAGTCGGTGTGCAATTACGATTGTAGTACGGTCGTGGAACAGCTGCGCTTGTGCATCTTGCACCAAAGATTCACTGTATGCATCCAGCCGGCTTGTAGCTTCATCGAGTATTAGGATCTTCGGGTTGGCTAGCATCGTACGGGCAATTGTTATCATCTGACGCTGGCCAGCGCTCAGGTTCTTACCGCTCTGAAAGACCTGTGTCTGATACCCTTTCGCAAGCACTTCTATGAACTCGTTAGCTCCAAGAATCTTGCATAGCTCGATTATCTCTTCATCAGAGGCATCTGGTTTTCCGTACTTGATGTTCTCCAAGATAGTACCATCAAATAGGTATGGCTCCTGGGGAATGAGGGACATTGCCTTGTGAAGTGAGTGCAACTCGACTTCACGAATGTTCTGGTCGCCTATGAAAATCGCACCTTCTGTTGGGTCATAGAACCTATTGACTAGTGCAGCCAGTGTTGTCTTTCCTGCTCCAGTATGCCCGACAATGGCCACTGTTTCTCCTGGGTTGATTGAGAACGACACATGCTTGAGGACTTGAGTATCCTTGACATACTCAAATGAAACGTCCTTGAAGTAGATACCGTCACTCTCCTCGAGGAGTGGAGATGCATCGGGGGCGCTCGTGATGCCCGGCTTTGATTCCAGAACATCTGACACTCTATCCATTGAGGAAAGCGACTGCTGGACTTGAGTAGCCATCATACTTAGTGCCAGAAGCGGAAATAGAATGTTGCTTATTAGAGCCACAGCCAGGAATATGTCACCAAGTGTAAGCACAGGAGCTGCACCAACAGCCAGTGTGCCAGCGACAAAGAGCATGGCAGCAATTGCAAACTGACCTATTACCCTCATCAAAGGTTGCATCGATGTCATTAGAATCATGAACCTGAAGCCATAATGGTATGACTTCTCATTCAGTTCCATGAGGTCTTCGGCAAGCTCATCCTCACGATTGAAAGCCTTTGCCACATGGATTCCACTCAAATTCTCAGCAATCTGGCCTGATACTTCTCCATAAGCTCGTTGTGAGGCCAACATAATTCTCTGTCCGACTGTGCCAAAAAGACCTGCAATAAACGCTATGCCAGGCACGACGACAAGAGAAGCCAAGGCAAGAAATGGTGACATCAACCAGAGCAGAATGAATGACGCTATCAGCGTCACAGCTTGACTAGCAAAGCTGATTAGCACTTGGATACCTGTACTGAGGTTCGTTGCATCATTGGTGACTCTTGAGGTCACGTTTCCGGCCTGCTCAGCTTTATGATAAGACAGGTCGGCTCCGACCAAATGTGTATACACATCTTCTTGGACCTTTTGGACAAGCCCTGCCTGCGCTGTAGACATGATCCATGTGTTAGCGCCGCTCATTATCCACGATAGTACTGAAAGTACAACGAAGAGAGCTGTTAGAGTGAGGAGTGGTGTGAATGTCCCAGTGAGGTTAACCGAGTCAATACCATCACGCAGTATTAGAGGTGTAATGACTCCAACAACGGCTGATATGAGGGCGAGCGTTGCACCAATAAGAGTAATTCGCTTGAATCCTCCCAGATAGTGAATCATTCTGCCTAGAAGCACTCGGATGGGACGGCTTCTCTTCTCCTTCTTTCCCATAAGACCGTGAGGTCCTCCACGTCTCATAGGCCCATGCATACTCATCATGCATCGCCTCCTTTCTTGGGAATAGAAGCCAATAATTCTTGAGCACCAGGAAGTCTCTCGAATATTCGACGGTAGTGCTCTGACTCCCTCAGTAGTTCTTCATGAGTTCCAGCAGCTATGAGATACCCCCTATCAAGAATAATCACCATATCGGACTCCATGAGGGTTCGTAGTCTCTGCGTGACTGTGATACTTGTTCTACCGCACATTACCGCACTGAGCGCCTTTCTGAGCAAGAATTCAGTCTGAGCATCAACCGCGCTGACTGAATCATCTAGGAGAAGGATCTTGGGATTCTGAACAATCGTACGTGCAATGGCGAGCCTCTGGCGCTGACCGCCACTCAGGGTCATGCCTCGTTCGCCAATCATTGTATCATATCCATTGGGCATTTGTTCTATGAACTCGTCAGCTTGAGCGCTCTTCGCCGCCTCAACAATCTCCTCATCAGAGGCGCTTGATCGGCCAAACGCAATGTTTTCACGAACAGTCAGTCTGAAGAGGAAAATGTCTTGTTCGACCAATCCTACTGCATTTCTGACCGACTTTGTTGACACATTTCTAAGGTTAGTGTCGCCGACCCTTATTTCCCCGCTCGTAGGATCGTAGAGCCGAAGCAGAAGCTTCAGGACTGTACTTTTGCCAGCACCAGGACCGCCAATGAGAGCAACTCGTGATCCTCCAGGAATCCTTATTGAGAAGTCCTTTATTGCGTAGTGTGGATTAGCGGACACTTCTTGGCCATATCTGAAACTGACATTGTCAAATACGATGTCGCCGGTCCAGTCAATGTCGAGTGCTTCAAGCTCGGGCTCCTCCATTGGGTCTACCCAGTTGAGCAGATTCACAATCCGCTGTGCGTTTACGAAGCCACCTCTCAGCATCAGGAGCATCATAGGAAACTGAAAATTCAAGCCCTGCAGGGCAATCAACAGCGACAGGGCCGTCACCATGTCGCCAACGCTCAAGACGCCCATTATGACAGCATAGCCTGCATACAAGAAGGCCAGAGTTGTCATACCCGCCAGTATCAATGCAGGAATGTAGAAGGCCGCCAGCTTACCCTCCTTCGCAGTGAGAATCTCCTGTGTCTTGCTTACATCATGGAACTTCTTAATCTCGAAGTCCTCTGCATCAAAGGCCCTTACGACTTCAATGCCCTCAAAAACACCTTCTGTAACGGAGGTCAGTTCCTCATTGCTCTCCGACCGGGCCCTTCTCACAGGTTCAATAGCGTTAGCATAACGATACGAAAAGAGGAGATATACCGGGAAACCAATGAACATGATAAGACTGAATCCGTAGATAGGGATGACGATGCCCCCAAATTGAAGCGTTATCAATGTGTTCATCCCAGTTCTCCAATCCAACATTACCAAGAAAACAGATGATATGAAGAACGATGCGATCCCAGTAGCAATATTCCTCATTGCAGGGTTTAGCGAGAAGCGAACCCATCTGATATCTTGCATCGCAATGGCCAGGAGACGCTTGCTATCGAATTCATCATGAAAGGCCATGCTGTTATCTTGTAGCGCCTCAAAGAAGTCCTGCCTTGCATCTCGTTCCCAGCGCAGAGTGAGCATGGCCCATACATAACCACCTACGAAGAAGAGCCCAACATAGATAGCTCCTGCAATGATGATGATATACACGTCAGACATGAACGCGGCCGTTATTGCTGCTGAGTCTTTTATCTCATTCACGGCTAGTCCAAGGTATACCGATGGGATTACTGTGAGAAATGTGGATATCATGGTAAGTGATAGGCCTGCAGTCGCAACTGCCTTGTTTCTGGTCATCCCACTGAGCATGTATCTCCACGGTGTTTTCCGTATGGTCTGGCCACCATTGTCTCTAGTCATTCGTTGTTGCTCCTGTTCGTAGTCGCTCCCTGTATTCTGTCATTCTTGTTGTCATCTCTAAGAGAAAGTGAAGTAATTCTGTTCGTTGCTTGCCGTCTAGTTCATCGAACATTGATTCAAAGCATTCTATGGAATGTTCCAGTCCAACCATATGAAATTGCAGACGTTCTTCAGGCTCTAGCAGCTTCTCCCAGAGCCATGGACCAAGACGCGTCTTTTCTCCGACTGCACCGATGCGTTTTCTCAGCATAAAGGCCATCCACTTCTTTCCTTCGTCTGTAACACGATACTTCTTGCTGCGCCCATCAGTCGAGGCTGCCTCAATGATTCCTTCTTCCTCCAGAGAAGCC
>CAYPUO010000306.1:0-4672 GCA_964413775.1 uncultured archaeon | reverse complement strand
ACCCTAGACCTTGTGTATGTTGAGATACAGGGGCTCATGGTCAGTGTGCTAGCCAACACCAAGAGGTTCGAAGAGGGTCAGGACCGTCTGGACAAGATGTGGGCTGCAGAAGCGAACATGAAATCCGAGTATGCGACAAGCATCTGTGAGTTCTATGGTGGGTTCCTTGCCCAAAAGAGAGGGAACCTCCACACAGCCCGCAAGCACTACACAAGATGCCTTGAGCTGTCTGAGAAAGGAACGGTCTTTGAATACCAATTGCTATCACTCATTCAACTGGTAGAACTTGAACTCCAGACATATAGAATAACGCAGGAAGAAGAGTATCTAGAGCTCATGGAAGAGAAGCTGGAGCAGACTCTATCACTTGCCGAGTCGCACAATTCCTATGGTGCACAAGTGCAGCTCATGATGCTCCATGGCCTGCTCAGGATGGAGAATGAGCAGTTCCTCAAGGCACTGGAGGATCTAGCCAAGGCACGAGAACTCGCCTTTGAAAAGGGATTCAACAGTCGCGTAGAAACAATTGACAAGCATATAGAGAAGGTCAACCAGCGTATTGACGCTTCGATAAACGCCAGCGGAGTGAACGTTGACCAGAAGATAAAGCGGCTTCAAGACTACATAGAGGAATGCCAACGCGTTGTGTTAGCCAGCAAGTGATTCTCAGTGGCTATGGAGTGAATTATAAGTCCCTCCAAGCATGAAACCCGCGTGACAAATCCAGAGCGATGCGACCTTCACCTGCATTCTGAGTTCTCCGATGGCCAGGCATCTGTTAGAGACCTAGTAGAAAGAGCATCCTCCTTGAATCTGGAGGCGATTGCCATAACCGACCATTTCTGGCCTTGTCTCGGTAGTCGAAAAGGGGGAAAACAGCTGATTGGGCAGCGAAGAGACCAGATATGGGATCTCAGGTCTGTCTTCAAGGGCTTGAGCATCATGGACGGTGCTGAAATTGACATCTCCTCAAATGGAATGCCAGCGCCCATTTCTGACGACCTATCTAGGTTTGACATCATTATAGGATCATTTCACACCAGCCTGAGTTCAACACAGTGGCGTTCAGCTATTCAGCGGGCAGTCAACATCTGGAAATTCGACATCCTGGGCCACTGGGATGGATATCTGTCATCGTTCCGAGAAGAGGATGGAGCTGCTGTTGCCAAAATACTTGCAGACAATGGCATCGCCATAGAAATCAGTGCAAGATATGTCACACAGCATCCCGAGTTTTTCGAGATGGCAAGGGACGCAGGCGGTCAGTTCACACTCGGGAGTGACGCTCATACTGTTGCAGAAGTTGGGAAGCTCGGCGAGCAAGTGGCACTTGCGCGGGCGCTGGGCCTCAGTTTGAAAAGTTTTCGGAAGCTTGCTTGATATCGCGTCTGAAGCACCTGCCAGAAGGTTTTTGTTACTGATATCTACTACCATCGGATGCAGAACGAGGTGGCTTCTTGATGTCAGATGAAAGACCAATATTCCTGTCGCAGAAATGGCTAGATAGGTTTGCAGAACTCGTCAATGCAAGTGAAGAATACGAGAAATCTGCCCATGACTGGGAAGGATCGTTTATCTTCCAGGTATACGCCGATGATGATAAGGTGAAAGAACCCCTTAGAGGATTCGTTGACCTCTGGCATGGCAAGTGCAGGGGTGTTCGGGTGGCTCAGGAGGACGACACTGCGGACTTCACCTACAGCGCTTCTCTTGAGAACTGGAAGAAACTCTTCAACAAAGAAACCGGACCAATCAAGGGTATCATGTCTCGGAAGTTTAAGCTCGAAGGAAGCCTGACGACCATTATGCGATATGTAGGGGCGGCCCGGGTACTTCTTGATATCGCAATATCAGTGCCCATGCGTCTTCCGGATGAGTGATGACTGAGTTCCAGAAGGCTTTTGTTGCACTTTGCACAAGGACAAAATCAGATTCAACAAGGTGATAATACATGGCAGATAAACTTCTCTTCCCATCTGAAGAATGGGTCCAAAAATACTGGGATTTACTAAAGGCCAACTCAGCCTATAAGGAAGCTGCGAAGACCTGGGAGGGCGATTTCATCTTCGAAATCCAGCCCGATGGGGAGGTTATCAAGGAGAAAATGGGAATGTATTTGGACCTCTGGCACGGAGAGTGCAAAGAAGCTCACATGGCCGGCCCAGATGACAAGTCCGAATACGTCTACACCGGGACCTACGCTAACTGGAAAAAACTGATTGCTGGCGAGATTGACCCAATCAAGGGACTAATGTCACGCAAGTTTGGTCTACCGAAGGGTGATATGGGAAAGGTGATGCGTGCAACAAAGGCCGCAGCAGAGCTAGTTGCCACAGCACAAAGGGTTCCTACAAAGTACATTGACGAGTAAATGCAATCATCACATATGCAAGGATTTGTGTCTGCTCATCCAATGGACCAAACTTATATGATGTGACAGACTCCCCTGTGTCCATGGCTACGATTCATACCGAGCTTTGCGATCTTCTGGGAATTCAGCATCCAATCCTTCAGGGGGGAATGGGCCCCTACAAGACCGAGTCACTCTCTACTGCAGTGGCAAATGCGGGAGCACTCGGGATCATAAGCAGTATTGGGATGGCTGCGACTCTGCTTCCAGATGCTGCACCAATCGACGCGGTGAGGCTATTCGGAAATGACCCGCCCCGAGTTATCCTGAGAAAGTCCATTGAGAAAGTGGCAAAGAACGTCAGGCAACAAGGTGGAGTGTTTGGAGTCAATGTGCCTGTCGCTTCAGAGTTCCTCCTTGCCTCGAAGATGTTTGTTGAGGAGACCATAGAGGCAAGAGAGTCAGACTCCGACATCGAGCGGTCACTGAGGGTACTAGTCACATCAGCTGGAAATCCAAAGCCGTGGGCAGAAGTCAAGAAGCATGGGCTCACGTGGATACATGTTGTCCCATCGGTCTATCATGCGAAGAAGGCAGAGGCTGCAGGTGCAGACATCATCGTCGCCTCAGGACATGAGGGAGGAGCTCATGTTTCATGGGACCCTGTGCACTCAATGGTGTTAGTACCGGCGGTGGTTAGAGCTGTGAAGACCACGGTCGTTGCTGCCGGAGGATTCTGCGACGGAGCTGCACTAGCAGCTGCACTAGCGCTCGGCGCAAAGGGTGTCCAGATGGGAACTCGTTTTATTGCAACGCAGGAAAGCGACTTCGAGCCTATATGGAAACAGGCTATCATTGAGAGAGAAGAGAGACAGACCTTGACCGGCCGGGGCATATTTGGCCCAATGAGATTCGTCAGGAACAAGCGTGCTGAGAAGATCGTGGAAAAGACACTGGAGGATGTTCCAAGGTTCTATCTTGGTGAGCCAGTTGAATCAAACGAGGATATACTAAGGCTTGAAAGGTCGGGGTTCGATGACCTCATTGATGGAAAGCCAGAAACAGCTCTGATGTTTGGTGGCGAATGCGTTGGCAGGATCAAGGACCTGCCCACAGTTGGTCAGCTCATTACGAGAATCCTGCGTGAAGCACGCGAGGCACTTGAGAGGACTTCCAAACTCCTGTAACCGTATAGTACATCAAGAATAAGAGGGAGAAGCACTACCAACTAGGGAGTAAGTTGGATAATATAGTGTCTGACAAATGGTAGTGGACAAAATGGTCTGGTGGTTCTATGCACCAAAGATGGTCTTTGGAGAAGATGCGCTAAGTGAACTTGAATTAGTGAAAGGCGAGAAAGCCATCATCATCACAGATGAGATTGTGGACGGGTTTGGTTTTCCCGATAGAGTCAGAAAGATACTCGAAGCAAATGGGTGGAAGGTGCACCTCTGGAAAGGTGCTGAACCTGACCCCAGAGTCTCGGTGGTGAAGAGCGCCGCCAAGGCCATGCAAGACTTCGAGGCAGATACCATAATTGCAATAGGAGGGGGAAGCGTTATGGACACTGCAAAGGCCGCATGGGTCCTCTATGCCAGGCCGGACATGGAGCTCGAAGCCCTGTCACCTTTCGACACGCTTGGCGTGAAAGAGAAAGCCAAGCTGATTGGAATCCCCACGACAGCTGGGACTGGTTCAGAGGCCACGCGTGCTATTGTTGTGCGGGAAGATGAGTCCGGTAGAAAGTTTGCAACAACAAACCCAGAGGTAATGGCGGATATGGCAATCCTAGAGCCAACGTTCGTCAAAGACTTGCCAAAGACGCTTACTGCGAATACCGGCATGGACGCACTGACACACGCAGTGGAAGGGTATACTTCCGTGTGGAAGAACGACTTCTCGGACGCTACCTCTATGAAGGCAGTACAGATGGTGTTTGAGTGGCTGCCCAAGTCGATGGCTGACCTCAGTGATTTGGAGGCGAGAGAGAAAATGCAGGTCGCCGCTGCCCTCGCAGGCATGTCATTCAGCAACTCACAGGTATGCCTTGCACATTCTCTTGGCCATAGCCTTGGATCGGTTCTCCGCATCCAGCATGGAATGGCAGTGGGGATGGCACTCCCATACACGATTGAGTACATCGCACATGACAATCCGGATACGGCGAAACACTACTGGGAGCTGGGAAGACTTGTGGGCGTAGAGGAGAGTGACCACGAAACCGCTGCGAGATTGTTTGCTCAGAAGATTCAGGAGCTGCAGGACGAAGTCGGATTCCCGAGAGACCTCAAGGCAGCTGGTGTCAAGAAAGATGTCTTTGAT
>CAYPUO010000305.1:0-4692 GCA_964413775.1 uncultured archaeon | reverse complement strand
GGCACTGACTTCTGCTCACACCTAGTTCTCAAATGCTCAACTTCTTTTCCCTTACATTGAATCCAAAAATGAGACGATGGTGACGAGACTGGGATTTGTTCCAACCATACACACTGTATAGATGCTTGAACCCATGAACTGCTACAAGAGTGGATGCCTCTTCGGAGTCAAGCAAGGCTTGGTCAATCTTGAGTCCACCGCCTTTGGCTGGACTATGTCAGCTTTATCCTACAACAACCCCGTGTGTATGTATCGTTTCCAGAAAGAGGGCTTTCTAGATTCTTACAGAGGCTTAGTCAGAAGAACTGAATATGACAGAGATTAGCACAGGAGCAGTTTCCAAGTACTTCTTTCAAATACTACCGGATTTGAAAGAATAAGACGTGAACCGCAGATACCATGATGTCCCTATCACATCGGAGGATCAGGGCTATAGCAGTAGAATTTGACAACTAGATACATTGGTGCTGAATAGTAGTATGTTCGCAATCCATTTTGGTGAATTTGTGCCCCGAATGAAGGAAAGCGTTACTGGCTTTGATTGCAGACAACCATCCCTAAATCCCAAATTGATGAAGAAAGAGTGGATGATCGATTCTGCTTTTTGTTATGAGTGTTGTTTTTATTTGGGAATCGGGATTTACATGAGGAACATTTGAGTATGGTTAGTCTATGGAGCATTCTAAAATGACTGAGCAGAGAGATAGGCCATCCGAATCGAGTAGAAAGAGGAGGGAATCAGAGATGCCTTATGATTCTGATACTGGACACGATTATGAAGAGAATGATGTGGAGGAAATCAAAGAGGAAGAACTCACTGATTCCACTTGGAGTGGTGTCGAGGAGTACCTGAAGAATCAAGGAATAGCTGAACAAGTCGAATTCATTGACACGCCTGCATCTCAATCTGTAAGTCCAATGCATGGAAGTAACTACGATTTAATGGTTGACAAATATATCTCAAAACCTCGGGAAAAAGAAGGTGCTGTAGACCAACCAAAGTACACTGGTTTGCTTCTTCTGTGTACCAACAAACTCACTGATGTCTTGAATGAAGCAGGTGAACTGCACCATGAATACTTGAAGGTTTGTAAGAGGATAAGCAGGCCCTGGCGACTGCTAGCAGAGTACTACTGGGGGAAGGGGAGTTGGAGCACCGCAAAGGTGATTCTAGAGAACCATCTTAAGGTCATGAGCAAGCTCCGATACATGAGCAAGCCCATATTCGTTGGTGATTCTCAATTGAATCTTGCTCTAGTCATGGGCATTCTAAAAGAACTCTCGAGAGCTCGCGAGTATATGACTCAGTCTATGGTATCATATCTCAAAGTTGGAAATAATGAATTTGCAGAAATCCTGAAGTCAAGCTTAGAAGGTCTCTGTTTGTCCACATATGACCTAAAGAAAATCGAGAATGAAATCGGTGATGATATCGAGGAGGGTATGAAGCAGTACAGGTTGAGGCTCTCCTCGGAGCTGATAGACCAGCTCTACATCAATATGGTCAAGTCGAGAAACATTGGGGTGATTCGTGAGCAACTGAAGAAGGCAGAGAAGGCCAGCAAAGAGGAAAAGGGTGAGAGCCTGGAAAAACTAGCTGAATTGATTTTTGGTTGCATCTACGGAGTTTCGGTCACCAAAAAGGAAACTATGAATGAAGCAGGAGGTCTTGACAGAATCGTTCACTTGGGAGTCAGTGAAAGTACTCCTTTCGTTCTTGGATTCATTGGTGAGGAGTTTCTGGTCGAATGCAAGAATGAACAGGGCAGCGTTGAGATTAATGATACACATCACTTCTTGAAGAAAATAGAAACAGAAGGTGTTTTAGTAGGGATTATTGTTTCTATTAAGGGACTCTCTGGTAAGAGTGAAGGGAGTAAGAAATTCTCAGAATTTGCAAAGCGACTTGCGGCACAGGACGGGAGTAGACCTATTCTTCTTCTGGATTTTGACTTGAAAACTCTGAAGAGAATTTGTGAAGGAGAATCTGTTGTAAGGATACTTGACACACGTTTGAGGTCACTATGGACTCACAGAGGTAAGTATCTCAAAGACAAGGCCAAATTCGACAAAGACTATGCATCAAAAGGTGAATTGTCCTAGAAACCCTTGGGCTTCTGTGAGAGTGGATTCCTCTTCCCATTTATCCCGATATGAATCTTGAATCCCTCGCAAGTACATGAACTGATTGATACAACACATGCAACATGTCACGTATCAGGATCCGAGAATGGAGGCAAGATTGGAGTTCTCGATTCACCAAGAAAGACCAACGGAATCCTCTGGTATGTGGACATGCAAAACGCACTACGAATTCTTCGAACTCCGTATAATGCTGGGCTGCCTAGTATAATTGAACGGAAGAAGCTAACTTGGAGTCCGATATCTAATGTTGTCTATTCTAGCAATCTCGGTCAACTGAGGACGGAATTAGAGAATGGGATTAAAGAGATTTAGAGTGGTGCCGAGGATGGGATTTGAACCCACGAACTCCTACGAGATCGGATTTCTCCTCTATGGTCTTGCGACGTTACCATAACGTGATCTTGAGTCCGGCGCTTTTGACCGCTTAGCTACCTCGGCATTTTGAGTGATGTGCTGTTGAATTGAAATGCAATATAGCCGTTTTGGCTCTTTTTCTTTACGAGGTTATAAGGTGGGATGAGAAACTCAGACTCAGAGGCGGATGGAACGCGCGTGTCTGCTTTGCTGGAGGCTAGGTATCCACAATGAGTCGTTTACTAAAGATGCGCCATTTTGCAGATTTGTGTGACATTGTGACCAAAGACCATGCGACTGCTGCCAACCTATCCGATAGAGAACTGATGAACTACATAGAGTCCATTAAGAAGATACTGACTGGGCTCAAGATAGGTCTAGTCGAAATTCTGGAACAGGCGTGAGCTACTATATCTTCGGTTCCTCTACAAGGAACGGTCTGATTTTGGCATAGAATTCAGCAATAATCTTCGACCGTTCATCTTCAGTTTCTAGGATGAACAGCCTGATCTGTTGCCCGACCTTGATCTCTTTTATTAGTCCCATGTCTACCAAGGGTTGCATCACCCTGTGGATGGTCGAATGGGCAAGCTTGGTTTCTTTTGCTATCCTGCTAAGATTGAAAAACTCCTTTGGGCGGTCGAGGAAATGTTGTACGACCCTAGTTTGTGCGCGCGATGCGAAGACTTTCTCTAGCAATTCATCCATTCGAGGTCTCTCCCTTATTCGTGTGTAATGGTTGTCCCGATATGCTCTCCATTCACCAGTCGTCGGAGGTTTTCTGGGTCCTTGCCGTTGAAAATGACAGTCTTGATTTTGGACCTTTCAACCACCCTGATGGCCACAGGATCGAAGAGCTTGTATTCCCCTGCTCGCGTCCCTCCGCCTGCAAGGACCTGTTTCAACTGATCGATGCTGATAGTCTGAAAGCGCTTGGCACCTTTTTCCTTCGGGTCCCTATCATACACACCATCAACATTCGTCGCATTAAACAAGAAGTCTGCATGGACTGCCTCTGCTGCAAGGGCCGCTACTGCATTTGTTGACTGTCCGGGAGTCAGTCCTCCCATCAGGACAATCCTGCCAGTGCAGGTTGCGATCTCAAGGTCATCTAATGTTTCTGCAATCTTGGGGTAAGCGTTCTCTCCAAGAGCCGCACAGAGTAGCTCGGCATTATGGCGCGCAATCTTAATTCCAAGCCAGTCACACTGCGCTTCACTTGCTCCCAGTAGTCTTGCGGCAGCAATGAATCTCCTAGCTGGTTTTCCGCCTCCTACAACCACAATGAACTGATTGCCCTTTTGTGCGAGCGCTGAAATGACGTTGGTAAACCCTTGTATCAGGTCTATGACCACTTCACCAGATTCATCATAGAGGAGCGATCCTCCAAGCTTCAAGACTGCACGCATGTTGCGTCCCCAAGTACTATGTTGTAGAATATTCGCTGCAGGAGATTAAAGAAGTTTTCTTGATTAGACCAACCTGACGATATTTCGAAGTCGGCGAAAAGCGGTTGGTCTCCTATCTCGCTTCAAAGTCCATCTCAGACCAGTCGGACACATCGTTGAGTTGTTTCAAGTCATCTTCTGACAGCTTTATCTCCAAGGCGGTGAGGTTGTGCTCCAGTTGTTCTACAGAGTTTACTCCAATAATTGGCGCGGTAATGGACTCTTTTGAGAGCACCCAAGCAAGTGCAATCTGTACAAGGCTTATGTCCTTTTCAGATGCGAGTCTTTCTAAGACTTCAACAATCCTGAAGTTACGCTCCTTGAAGTACCGTGTCTTTGTCGACTCGGCTCGTTTTGAGTCCGGAGTCTTATCCTTGGCATACCGGCCGGTAAGGAACCCTCCTCCAAGGGGACTGTAGCTAGTGACCCCGAAGCCGTGCTTCGTGACAACAGGGAGTAGGTCTTTCTCATAGTTTCTTCGGCGCGCTAGGCTGTATGGGTTCTGAATCGCATCATATCTAGCTAGGTTGTATCTATCACTAGCCCAGAGTGACTCTACAAGCTCGACGCCGGTATGGTTTGATGCTCCGATGTAGTGTACTATTCCGTCATCGATAAGCTTGGTGAACGCTCGGAGTGTTTCTTCTTGGGGAGTGTCACTATCGGGAAAGTGGCTCCAGTATAGGTCAATGAAGTCTGTGTTCAGCCGCGAACAGCTCCTCCTTGCGGAATCAAGGACATGTTT
>CAYPUO010000304.1:0-4698 GCA_964413775.1 uncultured archaeon | reverse complement strand
CGATAATTAACGGCTACCCGTGCGCCTCCCGTTGCCAGTGTAAAGGCATCTGTGTTGAAGCGGATGAAAAGGCCATCTCTCTTTGTTGGAGCCAGAGTGATGTCACGAACTCTACTGTCTTTCAAGAAGAGCGAAGCTATGGGCGTGGTATTCATATCTATGGTCTTTACGGCTGGCATACTGTCGACGGTCTCTGCATTTACGGCGACAGACCATACTGACCAAATCTTCAAGTTCAACACGGGTGCAGATGTCACAGCAACCGTGAAAGATGGACTATCAAATGTGACATTGGACTTGCTTCAGAACCTTACATCAATCGATGGAGTAGCATCAGTCTGCCCGGTCCTGAAACTTTCGAAAGCACAAGCCTATGTAACCTACTACTCCTTTCCTTACGCCGGCTCGGCCAGGGAGTTCTCCAATGTAAGCCTCCTTGTCTACGCCGTCGATGCAGAATCATGGAAGACCACGGGATTCTGGATGCCCTATTTCACATTCGGCAATTCACCAGAGCAGGCAATCAATCTGATGATGCAGAACGATACCACTGTGCTTTCCTCATTCAGGCCAGTAGATAGGTGGGTTCAGCAGGGGTACATGAGTACACCCATCTATGGAAATCGCCTGACATTGACACTGAATGCCGGAGATCATATCAATAGGACACAAGTTACGATAGTGGATGTTCTCGCCTCAAGCGAAGGCGGAGGTGTCACCTATCTGCCCGGAGAGCCTTCCGAAAGCACTTTCATTACGATGAATCTTGACTATGTACAACGATGCCTGAACAACTCAATGGTTAACAAGTTTCTAATCAAGATGAAACCAGGGGCAAACTATGAAGAAATCATGAGTAAAGTGTACTCAGTTGCTCCGTCAAGCTTCAAGTCCATTGAGTCACCATACACTGGGATCGAGCAGGTTCAAGAGTCCAAGGCTGCTCAGTCGATATACGGTGTCTATACACTGAATGTGCTTTTCACAATCGTGTTTCTATCGATAGGAATGGCCATCGTGGTTTCAGTAAGGATAGGAACCCTTAGAAAGCAGCTATCAGTTATGAGAGCACTAGGAACTGAGAGCAGGTCAATCACATCTGCGGTGCTGGTTGACACACTGCTTAGTGTGCTGATAGCAGCGGGCATTGGTGCACTCTTAGGATTTCTGCTGGCATCCTTTTCGATCACCATGCCTCTGGTCTATGTAGGAAGCCAATACTCAAGCCTTTGGGCTAGGCTACCAGTGCAACTGGCGGTACCACTAGCACCTCTCGGAGTTATCCTAGGAATAAGCATCAGTTTTGCTCTGATAGCAGCATTCTTGGTCACACGTTTGGCCCTACAAAGGAACATCGCGGAGGAGATCCAATACGCGGAGTGATATGACATGTCTGAAGATCTAGAACAAATCTCACAGGAAAACAAAATTGTCGTAAGAGACCTCATGAAGGTCTACAAGCGAGGTATGAAAGAAGTTATAGCTCTTAGAGGCCTTGATTTCGAGGTGGGAAACCGTGAGTTCCTGTCAATCGTTGGTCCTTCAGGATCAGGAAAATCAACACTCCTCAAGATGCTGGGAGCATTGGACAGACCCACAGCTGGCACAATTCTGTATGATGGACACAGTGTCACACTCCTCGATGACAGGAGGGCCATGTTATACCGCAGGCAGAAGGTGGGCTTTGTCTGGCAGACAGGGAACCTAGTCCCAGGACTCACGGCCCTGAACAACGTCATGCTTCCAATGCGACTGGCAGGCGCCCCAAAGGGGCCCTCGAATGAACGGGCTAAGATGCTTCTCGAAACTGTGGGGCTTGGAAAGCGAATGACACACAAGCCCCATCAGCTATCAGGCGGCGAGAACCAGCGAGTTGCCATCTGCGTTGCCCTTGCGAATAAGCCTGAGCTGCTCCTTGCCGATGAGATTACTGGGGAACTTGATACCGAAACCGCAGAAATGGTAATGAACATGCTCAAGGCCATGAACAAGGACTTTGAAACAACTGTTGTCAGTGTTACCCACTCACCCAGAATAGCATCACATGCTGACCGAACCCTAAGGATTCGGGATGGCCTTATTGAGGGACAAAAGCACACAGTCTACGGTGACATCTCGGAGGTCGATGCAAAGGGAAGGATGGTCATTCCTGAAACCATTCGCCGGCTTGTAGGAATCGGAAAGCGAGTAGTTCTCAAGGCCACAGCTGAGGGCCTACTTGTCAGTCCCCTAAACATCGAAGAATTCGAAAACAACAACCTGCCTGAAGAGAACGAAACTCCCGACTAGTCCAACCTAAGAGAGGCTAGATACTTCGCTATCACTCCGTCTATGAATGGGACCACCATGAAGTAGATAATGAAAAACACGATCTGTTCGACGAATAGACCAGTGGACCACAGCAGGTACATTGGCAAAAGCGGTAGATGAACAATAAGGAGAACAGAGATTAGGCTCAGCCCAAGACCAACCTGCCTATCCCACGCACGCGACTGCTTCTCTTTCCACAGCCTCTCCGTAAGGATCCTGTTGAGATATCCAAATCCATATGCAACAGGGACCATAGCAAGCACGACTAGCACTAGAAATACTGTTGAGGGAACAAAGGGACTTGTCAGAAGATTGGGACTAACGGCAATCCAGAAGAAAATGAGATCACTGATGTTGGACAATGTCCCAAGAATCAATTGAAGCGACAATACAACAAGTGTCATGAGAAATGTGAAGGCTATCCCCTGCCGATACAGGAGCCCATACTCACTCTTTCTGCGCCTTGACCTCATGAGGAAATCACCGGCTGCTACACTCTTCTCCTCCGTCATGCCATAAACAAAGGTAGGAAGATGATATAAGGAATTCTTCTCCTGAAATCCTGTGTACAATACCTGCATGAATGACTCCTAGAAATGCGAGGATGATGCAAGATGAGCTATCTGAAACTGCCATGGTCGTACTCTGCTGCCATCGTTACATTTGGGGTGTTCTTTTTCTCGTTGAACATGTACATCTTCACTACAATTCTCTCTCATCCTTTTGCAAGTCCATGGTGGATTGTTATCTCTGCGACTGGTCTTGTGGGCTTCATTTTCTCACTCTGGAAAGCCAAGGTTCATCAGGCCGAGCTGATTGCTAGGAAGCAACGTGAAGAGGGACTATCCTAGTGCCACAATTTGCCTTGCAACGAACCCATCGACCAGTGGGTACAACAAGAGGATGAGTACGATGAGTAATGCAAGACTCAAGGGCGTAAATATGGATAGCCTTAGTGTGATTGAATGATAGCTAGAGTAAAGAACACACATGAGTAGGCCAGTCCCAACGGTCTTGCTGACTGAAAGAGGAGTATGTGTACTCCATATGTACTCGAGTAGCTTTACATTGACTACACCATAGAGAAGGCAAACGCCGAGCAGCAGAAAGAGGGAAACACCCACATAGAAGACGCCTTGTATGTAATAGGGTATGCTACCTGGCTGAGGAAAATCTATGAGACTAGTCAGAAGAAAGAATCCCGTAGCCATAAGAGTCACGGCAACCATGACTACAGCCAAGACAGCTGTTGTGAGAATGGATAGAACTAGACCCTGCTTGTAAAGCCTCGTAATCCTATTCATCATCGGAGCCTCAACGACCTGAGAATGCAACTATGCATCAGCCTCCAATTACGCCACCATATAGAATCAGGAACGGATGAAGATAAGTATTAGCACAGAAAAAGAAGACAGAGGAATGCCTGGAGATTTACAGGCATTCCACTAAGGCTAAGGATACACTCGACTTACCGTTCTTGGGAACGGGACACAGTCACGGATGTGCTCAAGTTCAAGCATCCAGGTTATGAACCGGTCGATTCCAACTCCGAAACCTGAGTGTTCGACACTCCCGTATCGCCTGATATCTATGTACCATCTGTACTTCTCAGGGTCATCGCCAATCCTACGTAGATTCTCAATGATCAAATTGGCGTCATCTTCACGTTGACTACCTCCGATTATCTCGCTATAGCCATGTGGAGCCAGCAGGTCATCGTTTTTGTAGGTCCGTGAATCATCAGGATTGTCTTTCATGTAGAAGGATTTGATCTCTTTTGGATAATATTCAACGAAGAGAAATCCATCTCTGTCCCTAGTCAGAATATCCTCTGCCTCTGTCCTAATGTCCTCACCCCATTTGATGTCAAGACCTCCCTTCTGGCATTCCTCGATTGCCTTCTCATAAGTCATGCGTTCAAATGGAGGCTTTACATTCCATAGCCTGTCAGGATTAACTCCCAACTCTGCCAGCTCACCCTGACGGTTCTTGGCCACAGCATGACACATGTAGCTGATGAGGTCTTCTTGGCGTTTGATGTTTCCTTCATGATCGCACCATGCCTCCTCAACTTCGAGATGCCAGTACTCTGTAAGATGCTTCCGAGTTCGGGATTTCTCTCCTCTGAAGGAAGGCGCCAAGATGAAGACCTTTTCCAGTGCGTAGAGCTGTGGCTCGAGATGCATCTGGCTTGTCTGCGTTAAGTACACTTTGTCGCCGAAGTAATCTACTTCGAAGAGGTCAGCACCTTCTTCGCCCATCGTGCTTACGAACATCGGACAAGTGGTCTCATAGAATCCCTCTTTTCGCAGATACTCTCGTGCAGCCCTGAAGACTTCATCCCGTACTTTCAGAACATTACTCAACTTGCGAGACCTAACCCAAAGG
>CAYPUO010000303.1:0-4704 GCA_964413775.1 uncultured archaeon | reverse complement strand
GATGTGCTGTCAAGGATTGTATCAGAACTTCATTGCGTTACAATCCAAGTATAATATGCTTACTGGATGCGGATGGGCAGCATAATCCGGCTCATATTCCAGACATAATTGCCCCAATACTGCAAAATGAAGCAGATTTGGTGATTGGGTCGCGGTTTATCAGCTCGGACTCGCACATGCCCCTCTCTATCCGAGTAGCAAATCAATTAGTGGCATTACTGATGAGTGCAATAACTAGGAAGTGGGTAACAGATGTCGAGTCAGGGTATAGAGCGCTGACCGGAAACCTAGCTAGAAGGCTAGATCTGCTTGGGTTGGCCACATTCAGCCACGACATGCTGATGGACGTTGCTCGGAAGAGATACAGAATAAAGGAAATCCCTATTGATGTTCATTACTTCAGGGGCAGAATATCACGAGTAGTCCAAGGAATTGTTAGGTATGGAATCACTTCAGCATTGTGTATCCTTAGCAAGGCTCTATGGATGGTACGGTCGGGCTCCAGCAGCACGCATAGGGGTCGGGATGCTGAAATCATCTATGAGTCTGAGAGAGTTTCTGCTCCTGAAAGAGAAAGCACTTCTTACCTTCTTGCATTAAGCTATGGGGTATAACATAAATTGGAACCACGGAGCCACTGATAGATTGAGAAATCAGATGAGAAGTGACCATTTACAGTGCCCAATGATTTTGCCTGTGGATTCGCACAAGTATCTCTGGACATTGGGTGTTTTGCAATGAGCGGAGTAGCCATATTGAGATGGATAATTCATACATACCTTGCGAATCCTACACGATGTAAACAAAACTCGTTTCATTTCCTGTAAGGGCACAAACGGAACAAGAACTCCTAGGAATACATCAGTCGACACCGGCGCAAATCTGATTGCTGTAGGTACTATAGGGCTAACAAGAAATGCATATAGAAGAATGAGCACTTCATCTATTTCGAATGCTGATTCGGAACAGCTGACGTGTTTCAGAACCTCATTAAAAGGAGCGCATCTCTCTGATTAAAAAGAGAATATTCCTCCTAGCCCGGCGGAACCTCTCAGCCAAGACATTGCCACGCTGATACAAAGAAATGAAATATCAGAGCGGATGTAAGAGGATGATTGATACATTAGGTTTTTCTTGAGCGTCACGGTGTATCAGACGATTGGTATGACTTCCGGGAAAATGACAGCCTTGGTTGCACTGCTGATACTCGCATTCTCGTTTCCCATGGGTATGGTATCCACAATAGGACATACCTATGTGAGAGATGCCAGTATGGGCGAACTGTCCCAAACCAGCGAAACGCCACCACAGAACAGCACAATCCTGGATGCATTCCAAAACGGATCCCATGTGATGACGTACGACGAAAGCCAGGTCATTGATGGCCTGAACCTAATCGCGCTCGGAGTGTACCCAGACTACCCACAGACCTCAGTGGTGGATGGGTATGTCCTCATCATCGACATGAGTGGTCACATTGTCAACAGCGTCTATGTTCCAGGTGGCATCCCTGAGGGCGTCAATCTCATGAACTCGACAACCGCTTTCTTCAGAGACCCGTCTTCTGGCGATATCATGCTCTGGAATTTCGTAGCGAATCAGACAGGAACGCTTCCCATCCCGATGGGGTACGATGACATCGAGTACAACCCGGTGACGAAGACCTTCCTTGTCATTGAGAGGGTTCAGACCGGGGAACTCTTGTTCAATGGCGAGATGACACCGATTTTCTCAGATGACATAGTCGAGTACTTCATAACGGGAATGGAGAAGTGGAGATGGAACGTGAGCACATCGTTCCCCTTCAACGCGACTGAGTACTACAAGAGGAATGAGACCGTTGACAGTGGCCTGGACTGGACTCATGTCAATAGCCTCTACTGGGACATCGATAACCATGACGTCTACGTCAACATACGGAACCTTGACTGCATTGTAAAGGTCAGCCAGGACCTCGGTGAGCCCGTGTGGTCGGTCGGGAGATACACCGGCGAAACAATGCGGCGAGGCCTCTACGACTCCTCAGGGAATCCTGTGGAAACCCTATTCTTCCATGCCTCTGACATTGAGATGGTCGGAGAAGACCATTTCCTCGTGTATGATGGGGACTACTGGAATACGTCACTGCAGTCTGCAGACGCTGGTAGAGTCCAGTTTGTTGAGTTCACAGTTGATGAACTCGCAGGTACTGCACATGAAGGATGGCGATACGCATCATCTTATCCGAGCTCACTATATGGGAGCATTGGACGCCTTCCAAAGGGGAACACCATCGGCTCTGTTTCCTCAGAGGTGGAACCAGCCTTCATCGAAGTCAATCCAGACGGACAGACTGTGTGGGACTGCACTCTTAACAAGACAGCGAACATCGTCTGGACCGTGCCAGTGGGAGGCTTCTTGCGGTTCTACGCTAAGCCGCTCTTGTCCAATGTTTCCTACTCGGACACACTTGTTGAGGGGGATGTGCTTATAGTGATGTTCAGCCTGTGGGACACGTTTTACAGGCCTTATGCAGGCTCAGTGAGCATGGCAGTAGTAGAGGGCGAGATAACACTGGTGGAGATGGATAATGCATTGAGACCATACTGGCAAGAGACTCAGCTTGGTCTGGAAGTGCCAGGGCTCACTGCAGGCGAGCACACCTTGGCTCTCATCATTGAGAACGCAGATGAGGTGTCGGTTGTCATTATCTTAGATATCATTGTGCAGCAGAACTACATTGTCATGGGTGTGGTTGGAGTCGTCCTTGCAGCAATCGTCCTCTCTGGGATTTATCTGTACAGAAAAGAGAGGTAGCTAAGAGAAACATCGCCTGATTTGGAACTAACTCTGCAGGTGATGTGTGTTCTAGAGCAATCTTTTTCAATGCAGCCACCACCTTTGCGGCATTATTTTGATACGAGGCTAGGCGAATGGTAACGAAAATTGTTGTCATCGGAATGGGCTATGTAGGAATCCCTGCTGCAGTACTACTCGCGGATGTCGATGGCTTTGATGTGACAGGACTACAAAGAAGGTCCAAGCGGTCCGGATGGAAGATTGATGTGCTCAATCGCGGTAAGTCGCCATTCGAGGGAGATGAGCCTGGGCTTGATGAGATGATCGCAAAGGTGGTTGGCAAGGGGACCTTCAGGGTTACGGATGACACAGAAGTCTTGAATGATGCGGATATCATCCTCATCGATGTACAGACTCCAACAGACTCCCAGAACATGCCGAAGTACGAGTCATTGAGAGAAGTCAGCAATAACATTGGACAACGCATCAAGAAGGGGACATTGGTCATTGTTGAGTCAACAGTTGCGCCAGGCACGACTCAGAATGTGGTCCAGAAAATCATCGAGAAGGAGTCGGGCTTAAGAGGCGGCAAGGACTTTGACCTTGCATTTTCGTATGAGCGTGTTATGCCAGGCAAGCTTCTTGAGTTTATAACAAACATGCCGAGGGTCTTAGGGGGAATTACCCGAAGGAGCACCGAGAGAGCCGTTGAGCTCTACTCAAAAGTAGTCAAAGAGGAAATCTCAGCTACTGACACTCTAAGTGCTGAGCTCTGTAAAACGATCGAGAATGCCTACAGAGATGTGAATATCGCGTTCAGTAATGAGATGGCGATGGTTGCAGAGAGTCTAGGCGTTGATATCTACAAGCTCATTTCGCTCATCAACAAGAGAAAGGATAGGATGATGCATCTGCCAGGAGCTGGCGTTGGAGGTCACTGCCTTCCCAAGGACCCATGGCTGCTGAGATATGGCCTCTATGAGTACGGAACATGGAAGCTAGAGCCGGAGTTCATCTCGTTGGCAAGGCGAATAAACGACCATATGCCCATTCATATGGCAGACCTCGTTGAGAATGCGCTACAGACAAGAAACATTTCAATGCATGATGCAACAGTTACAATTCTGGGAATTTCCTATCTGGAAAACTCTGATGATACGAGGAACACACCAGCCGCAACTCTAATTTCGAGCCTTCAGGCACGCGGCGCTTCAGTAGTGCTTCATGACCCATACGTCAGAGAATGGGAATTCAGCAACCATGAAATCCATCGAGATATTGTTAAGGCGGCGACTGGGTCTGACTGCTTGGTATTGGTTACAAAGCATAAAGAGTACTTCAACTTAGACTATGGCACAATAAAGAAGGTAATGCGAACCCCCGTAGTCGTTGATGGCCGCAATGTCTTCAAGGAAGAAATCATGAAGAAGCAGGGATTCGAGTATAGAGCGATAGGAAAAGCTGGTATCAGGAGAACATGATCCTTCAGGCAAATCGAGATGCTGAGATAGACCCTGAATACGGGTAGTTCATCTCACTCCTATTCCGTATGGCGAGGGATGATTCATCCCTTCGTATGCTTTTTATCGAAGTCAGATATTCGAGGTGGAAAGAGGGAAGGGTTTAGATACCCTCTCGATTTCGGACAGACGGGAGTACAACAAGTGATATCGTTCAAAGATGCGATAGTTCTCGTTACAGGTGGGGCAGGATTCATTGGATCGCACATCAGCGACCGACTAATGAATGAAGGAGCGACAGTCAGAGTTATTGATGATATGAGCAATGGCAGTGAACACAACTTCGCACATTTGAAAAACAACGATAACTTTGAACTGATTATTGGTGATTTGAGGAACCCTGATATTGTTGCACAGTCAGTACGTGACGTTTCGATTGTATATCATGAAGCAGCCAAGGTCAGTG
>CAYPUO010000302.1:0-4714 GCA_964413775.1 uncultured archaeon | reverse complement strand
AATGTATATCATCTTCTTCCCCTGCATAGCTGTTGGAACACCAGCAAGCTCTCCGATGAGGGTCTTGCCCGAAGATGTTGAAGAAACAACGAGAAGATCCTTTCCCTGAAGCAAGCCAGCTTCAAGGACTAGTTCTTGAACGGGTAGTAGCTCTGAGTACCCCTCTTCACCTAGCAGGTCGCGGAAAGCAACAGGAACATCCAATGATTGAACGGAAACCCTCTTCACATGAGCATCCGTTGTCAGAGTATCAATTAGAGTAATATCAGCATCAAGAGTGGGATCGAATCCGGGAGTCAGCAAATCAACTATTCTGGGAACAGATTTGACTTTCATGAGTTGATTCTCGATGTGGTGCAACATTGCTTTCGACATATTAATGCCTAGGCTCTTCAGGTCAGTGCGAAGGTCAGTCTTGGCACATTGTCCGCAAAGTACCTGAGTGTCAGAAACCTTCACGGCATTCCTTCTACTTAGAACGGTCAATCTGCTATCACGAATACAGTGTTCACATACAGGAACGACTTTCGCTTCCGGAGCCTGGATTCTTGCTAGCAGGCCTTTCAGGTCAGCAAGAAAGGGAGGCCGTTCTTTCCTAGGAATTATTATGAACTTGGCTGCTCTCAGGATTTCATGAAACTCCTTGGGCTGAAAGAACACCGGCTTATTGTACTTGACAAACCATGATCGACGTATCTCCAGTAGCTTGCTTGTGCGACGACCGTACTCGACCATCCCAGATATCTTTGCCCTCTGTCTGTCCATGAGTATATCCGACATTATTTCGATTCGGGTGCTCATCTCCTGCCTTCCTTCAAGTAGAACAACTGAGTAAGGTTTAGACAATATCCTACGAATATCAGCAGTCGCAACTTCCAAGGAGTAACCTCATCAGCAAAGCAAATTTCTACAGAGAAGACTCTTGTGGTCAGTTCAGAGGTCGAAGATATATGCATCGCTATGTTTGTGAAGACTGTTTAAAACGGATTCATACTCAGCTCGGAAACCCTCCATTCCAGTACTCCCCATGCCTGCTTTCTCGACAATCATCCAGTCTGCCATCACCTCAATATTTGATGGATCGGTGAACTGCTGGAAGGGTAGAGCCATTATCCTTGGTCTGGAGAAGTTGTTGAAACGCCGACTGTTGTACCACTCTATAAAAGGAAGATATAATGGACGGTTTGTGCCTCCCAGGATGAAACGAGCACGCTGAACACCTGATATGTGAGAGATGCTGATTCGTTTCAACGCGTCAGTATAGTGTGCCACAGTTGGGACACCGCTATCGCCCATCACCTTGGCGACCCGGTCGCCAGCCAGGACATTTCCTTTCTCAACGACAAGGTTGCTTATGAGGGTCATAATCTCTTCAACCTTTGAAGAGCCCATTGGATCTATTACCTCAGGCCTGATTATGTCGACTAGTGGTAATGGTTCATACAGCCGTAATTCAGTTGGGTCGAACATTAACACAGAAATGTGCTCACTTAACTCAACACGTCTATTCCCACTTTCTGCAAGTCCCTTGAAATATCCTGGACCAATAAGAGCAGAATAGACTTTGTCCTCCCTGATGATAGACCAAAGCTGCTGTGACAGAATCAATACTTTGCCAGTAATGTCTGAGTCCTTTAGCACACCGACATTATAGTTATAGGCTTCTACATCGAGTAACCAAAACAGAGGACTCATACTCATCATAGTCTTGTTCACCTTGAGAAGAGATGTTCTTCAATAAAGGAATTCACCAGATTCGTCGTAACAGAGTCATACTCCTCTTGAGATGCATTGCTGATTGGTTCCCTCATTTTCTCCACTTCGTCCGCCACCACAATATCAGAAATCTGAAATCTCTCAGTAATCTCGCTAACCAGTTGCTCGATACAACTGATAGTGTCGTTGCCTTGATACTTGAGGACCTTGATTACCCTTGCAATCCTCTGTTTTAGGTATTCTTCGCGTTCATTGCCGGACCGCCTACGAGCGAGAAGAATATCACGTTCTAAGAAGTCAAAGGGAGATACCATGTCAGGTTCCGCCTTGTTACCTCGCGTGGATGCCATGCCAACCTCAACAAATCTTGAACGGTCACCTCTAGCCCCCGTAGGCCTTGGCGCCATCTGCAATATTAAATGAGCGACTGCTCGTGGTGTCAGGTCTTCAGTATCCTCTTGGAGCTCCGCAATCAGATTATTGACCCTGTCCAGGTACATGTCCATTGTCATTGAATCTGAAGCAGAGGCTATTATCATGCTCAGCCTCCTGAAAAGAGCCTGGTTCCTTTGACGCATGCGTATCAGCTTTCCACGTATCGTTGTTTCATTCCAGCCTGTAACTGCTGGACCCACGAACACAAGAAGGTCTTCACTTGTCCCCTTGCCATGATCCTTGAACCAAGCCTGGACAACTGGCATAAGGAAGGTCTCCACCACTTTTATTCGAGCGTTCATAAGGGAGATTGCCTTTTCCACAGGAGGGCTGTCTTCGTCCATAACGGTTTCAAGGTTGGCAAGTTCTCTCACTTTCACCTCGAACTCTCTGGAGAAGCTTCCATAGACATAACTAATCCAGCGAGCCTCATCGACAGCAAACTCTTGGACATTTCCAGGGAGGTTGGGAACTCCATCGCCGTTCTTTTCACGTCTAAACAATTCTGCCGAGAGCAGATGAATAGCTTTTCTGATGGAGGTAATGCCGTCCATATCTAGCAGATACGCAACGGTGGCGATTTGCAGGGGACACTGGTACTCGTCCGAAATACTGCGAGCCGAGTCCACAGGAACTCGACGCGCCCGTTCGCCTAGTGTAGTGTGCTTTTCAGCAAACTCATCTACTAGTCTTTGTCGGCTTTGAACCGCTGCTTTCTCTAGGTCAGGGTCGAGTAACAAATCAGATATTCCTCTGGCTTTAGTATCAGCGTTGAGCTGTCTGCCGGAATTCTCTGGATAGGACAATATCAATGATGCGCGTGTGTATTAGGGAATCAGCGAGCTATACTCCGAATACCAACAGCAGAAAGTGAAGTGCAAAGCCAATGAATAACGAGCCAAGAATAAGTGATGCGGCGACCTTAAACTTCGAGAAGTGCCTAGAATGCTCCACATGGACAACCAGCCAACCATAAGCGAATATCCCAAAAAAGAGGAATATTAGTGCAATGTAAAAGAACGGTAGTTCTGTCGTTAATTGGAGCATATTTGAAGCCTCTCTTGTTTGTATGTCGGCCACTCGTGTTTTTATTTAAACATCTCGGTTGTTCAACGTTTATACCATACAAACAGCTATGCTACGAAATGATACTCGGTCTCGTATGGCTGACCATCGATCAAAATCTTTCGAACTAGGCGGCCCTTCTTCTTCGCGAGCTTCCTCTTTTCACTGAAAGAGAGCTTTGGGTCATTGGGAATCTCAATATCGTCTATGTAGATAGTCTGTTTGATTGTGAGGGACTTCGTTTTTTCGCCAACCTTGTCTGCAATATCTGGATAGAGATGCCCATTCAGATAGGTCTGCACTATTGGCGTATTGTCAAGCGCACCTTTCGTGAAAGTTGGATCCTTCTCGTTCTCATCGTCATCGGAAGGACCACCCTTAGGAAATGAAGTCTTAGTGCTCAGCTTTGCTGCAGTGCCACTGACTTTGGGAGCCAACGAAATCAGAAAGAACGTTGTAGGACTATCGATTTCCATAAGGCCTTTTATATCGTCGAGCGGTGCAGCTTCACTCAGTTTCGCTTTATATGTTGTCGCGCCTTTTCCCTTGGACACCTTCCACAGAAGAGGCATTCTCAGTTGGTTGCTCTCTTCGCGTATATCCTCATAGCTGACAACAGTGCCTGTGAGTTTATGGGTCCCAGCTGGCGCCCCGGCCAAGTAGGCTTTGATAAACGCTTTTTCCATGTCCAAATCAGCCTTGAATGTGATTCGAGCCTTGCTGAACTTCAAAACAGCTCTGGGACCAGGATGCTCACCGATCCCGTACTTCATCAGCTTTGCGTGAACATACTCGTCTGGCTTCCCTTCGATAATCTTTGCACACCAACTCATTTTCCTCAGCTCAATGGCGACCCCGTAGTCCCCTAATTTAAAGATGTCGCGATGAGTTCTAGCTTCTTATTTGACTTGCAGCCGCTCGTATAACACACACAGCGCAGTTTATAAACAGTAAAGCCGGCGACTGGTTAATACTTCGGAGTAGAAGACAATGGGTTTACGCGCTTCAGAGCATAGAGGGACTCTAATCATACTGTACTTTGTGACCGTAGTCATGCGAGCATGCTTCTTCATTACGCTTGCTGTCATTCAGAGCCAGACATACATGGGAGGAGCATTAGAAGGTTGGGAACCTTCAGCGGTTATGATCATTTATCCAATTGCCGAGCTCTCGACTGTTTCAATTTTCGGCTCCTATAGTGACAAGATAGGACGAAAGCCAATTCTAATTGCGAGTCTGTTTGTGACATCAATTACAGCCCTCGTGTTTGCCCTGAACACGGCACCCCTACTATTGCTGCCGCTCGCTCTTGTTTTTGGAGTGGCAATAGCGGCTGAAGTAACAACCTCATTATCAATTATTGCGGACTGCTCTGGTGAAGACAATCGGGCGCGCCTCATGGGCTACTTCGACCTATCAACACTAATGGGCCTGGCAGGTGGATAGGGACTCGGAGTGCTTCTGCTGCAGTTCGGAATGGAGTCAGTACTCATCATAC
>CAYPUO010000301.1:0-4715 GCA_964413775.1 uncultured archaeon | reverse complement strand
GTAGTGATGAGATGATCGATTGGGTCTCCGCAGTTGCTAAAGAGAACACATATCCCGCTCTGTGCAGGAGGGCTGCAACATCTGGCGGCGATAACATAGTCTTTGCTGCAAATGGTATCCCAACCATCCACCTAGCCAGTTATGGGACTACTACTGATAAGGTGAGTCATAGTTCAATAGATGAGCCCTCACTACTCACACCCTTCACGATTGGAGAGCTAGGTAAGTTTGCTTGTGCGATTATTGAGAAACTTGAGTCGAGTGATGGAATTCCATTCAAGTTGGATATGCCAAAGGATCTCCTCCGGGCTGCCAAACAGCGAGTCATAGATGCTGTTTCTAAATGAGTAGTCAGACCAGAGAGCTCTCATACTCCCTGTGTCTGATTGGTGGGAAGAACCTGCCAGTCTTTTTCATGTATGCTCTGTATTCATCACCGAACTGATCGGTCAACATTTTCTCTTCTCTGGCGGCTATCCACGGAAATGGCAATGCAACAAAGATTGCAGACAGGATGAGTAGAAGATTCGATGTAACCAATGCCATTGAGATAGAGAAGAGGTTCAGTGTTGTGTACATCGGATGACGTACCCGACTATAGGGTCCTGCAGTTATGAGTTGATGGTCCTTCTGAATCTCGTGCTTCGCCGAGTACTGCCTTCCCAGCACTCTGTGTATCCAAGTAACCAGGGCTATACTGAATACGGCAACTCCTGCGCCGAAAAACCGTACTGCTGGTGTCAGCTCTATATGTGCCCAAGAAATCCAATCTGGAATTATGACATACACCAACGTCCCTCCAAGATAGAGCAGAATTGCCGCCGAAAGCCCTAGCCCACTCTTCCCCATGGCATCTACAGAACCATAGTCCTTCTCGCTTTCCCTACCGATTGTCTTCCCTCTGTAATAGAACCTCACGCCAGCAAAGACAAGATAGAGTGAGACAAATACGATTCGAAAGAGGAGTTCCTCGTCCACCATGCTCAACTCCATTTGTATCTATCATCACTCAGGATAGACATAATGAGCAATCTAATGAAGCACTCCCTATATCAATGTCACCAGAAACACGGCCCTGTCCCCGAGTTTCAAATTCTGGGTTATCGGAACACTTCGTTGTCTGCAAGTAGCTCTTCAGGCTCTTTTGCAGTCCCTATATGACGCAAGGCAAGGACAAAGAATCCAATTCCTGCGAGATTCATTACAGCTTTCATGAAGAAAGGTATGGCATTGCCAAATAACAGTGCTATGGAAACCAGAGCAGGTCCAGCAATAGAGAGGAGAGATACAGATGTTGAGAATGTGCCCAATACAGTGGCACGGGTTTCCATAGGGCAGTTCTCTTCGAAAATCAGCGCTGGGACTGATGTATCCATCATATCAAGGCCTGACCATATGGAGTAGATGACGATAATCGTAGTAATATCGGTGTAGAATGGAAAGACTGCTACTGTGATTGCTAGGAGCGTCCAACCTACCACAATAGTGCTCTTCGTACCTATCTTGTCAACAATATATCCAGAAGCAAGTGCAGAAACTGCAATGATCAGAGTTGAAGCCGCTGTCATCGAGGCGTAGAGGTCCTTATTTATTAGTCGTACATATAATGGAATATAGTGACTAAGCCCACTGCTTGAGAGTCCATCCAGTGCAAATGCAACTATCACCAGTACTAGAAAGACTCCCCCCACGCTGAACCCTTGCTTGAATTCTCTCTGTACTGGTCTTCTCTCTTGAGAAAGGCTCTCTCGCAATAAGAACCCATACGCTGTGACCAACGATAGAAGGGCCAAGAAACCAATAAGGAGTGCTACCCAGAAGAACTCACTCCAATACAACGCGTTTCCCACAAATATCAATACAGCAGCAGGAATCGAGGGCTCATAACAGCCGCATAGAACTTATCCAAACTTGGACATTTATCAGATAGATGCTTGAAGAAAGACCATGCCCACAGTATTATAGACAGCTCGAAGACTAGGAGTTTGCTCACAGGCCATAAGGCGATGAGACAGACGGGAATTCCTTGCGTGCAACCGTACTTCAGGCTATCATCGAAGGGTTTCCCTTGCCGAGGTCAGCCGTCTTCTCGGGAGGATGCAGCTGGACCTCAATGAGGGACCTCCTCAGAAGAGATGAGTCGCCATCTATGCACGGCTTTCTGGACACAGGCGGAAGACTGACCGCGATCTGGACCGACAACTCAAGACAAGCCCTCTGGCCTTCACCGACCTCGACTCTCGACTCAATATGCGCTGACGCGGGCTCAGGAGGCTCCTTGCATATGCCAATCACGGTTCTCTCCACACTCTCATCGTTACACACAGGGACAGGCTTGCTCATTTTGGTCTCGAACTCATTGAAGGGATTCTTCATGACTATTGAGCCCAGCTCATGGTCCTTTTCCAGCCTGAGTACCGTACTCCCTAAGAAAAGCTGGTTGCTGACATGATGGCATATCGCATACTGCTCAGGTTGTGTCTACGGTCTGCGTGGAAGAGCTATCCAGCGGTCATGCTAGACCCATTTTCAGTCGCTCTCGCAGGTCAAGTGCCTTTCTCACCTTTGGGTAGAATTTCCCTCCACTGTTTCCTAGCTTCCATGGCTCATATTCCCGAGAAAGCGCATAGATCCTGTCGAGGTCTTGAAGCAGGAGGGCGGGGCTTACTGACCCCTGATAGTCATCACCTGTAATAATCTCCACCCTCTCCAGAAGTTCACTCACGATTATTGCCTCTGTTGTTATCTTCAGTGTTTCCAAGGATAGTGCATCTAATAGGTTGAGATTAGATTGGATTAACGCAAGTGCCTTATCAAACTCCTTGTCTTCGTCGTAGCGCCGTATCTTCTCACCATTGGCCTTACATAGACCATAGACCGTCCAATGGTCCATTGCCCTTTTCAGTGGTTCCTCCTCAATGGCCCTACCACTCTATCCGTGCCCTTCTGCAATAGACTTCATCTCTCTCTTGATCTGCCTCTTGACTTGGTTCGCCTGCTTGAGAGCGTATCCTGCAAGTTCTCCAGCCTCCATCTCTTCTATTAGGGATGTCCAGACTTCTTCCACGGTCATCCCCTCCCTGAGCTCAATGGCAATCATAGTGTCATCCCGATTACTCGTCTTTTTCCTCAGGTGGACCTTCAGAGTATCATCGGTGCTCTTGAGCCGCGCCTCACAGACCAGTTCAGTCTTGAATCCCTTGCCAATCAAGAGATTCCTTACCCGTTTCTTCAGCTCCTGAAAGTCTTTGACCTTCTCTTCTGGTATCAGATAGGTGACACTCTCCATGACCATGTCCAGATTATATTCCAGGCTGGCTTTCTGTGACAGAGGGATCGTGAAGGTTGCCCCCCTATAGATCTCGTTTGTAGTATTTGACCTTGCGGACCAGATGACATGATCAAAGGACCAAGTGACGTTGACTCCCCAGAGTTCCTTTCTCACCGGTAGCCGTATCCCAGTCTTCCTCTGTCGCTCCAGTACTTTCGGCACCAAGCTGCGATAGATTTCTGTGAGCGCGTAGCTCTCTCTGAACTCCTTTGGAAGAGTCTTCACGTCCGGAGCGTCGAACTCATGGATAATCCAGTCCGACCCTGCCCGGTACACAAATGAACCCGTCCTCAGGAGTGTAGCTAGGGCATATCCCTTCATCATGACCGAGTCAAGTCGTCTGACTCCATCAGGAAGGTCATCGTACTCAGGGATCACTCTCCAACACGCACCGTGAGCCTTGGCTGACTCGAAGTACAGGCTGTCAGGTTGACCCGGAGGTCCCTCGATGTCCTTGAGATAAGTGTCCCTCTCATCATCGTTTCTGAAGGTCTTCATCTTTTCAAGTGGACTCTTGGGACAGACTCCCTCTTCGTGAGTGATTCGCAGCTTTAGACCTGGCCACCGTCTTGCCCGTGCAAGTTCCTCTGCGGTGGGAGGTAGGTCTAGTATGGTGGTGGGGAAAGGTTCTCTCCTCTCGACCCAGGGACGGAAGATGTCAGTATGGATGTCGTAATCAATATCGCGGAACCTGTTCCAGACCAGTCGCTCTCCTTCTATCTCTACAGGCTCACATTCAAGACTCGGTCGCCGTAATAACTCGAGGACATCACTGGTCCGCTTCACGACCAGCTTTCCAATCACGGTTATGTTATCTGAGAACTCAAGAACATACATTCTTGCCTCCTTATCGAGAGATACTCTGCACTTTGCTGCCTTGACCCTCTCATAGGACCTCTCGATGAATCGAAGTCCTTGCTTGATGTACTCTTTCAGGTTCCTTGGAACCTCTCTGACTTCAGCTGCTTTGATACGCTGAAGTGATGGATCAGAAAGGAGCCTGAAACTCTGCAGGAGAGTCACATCCTCCTTAGCACGAGTCCAATAGTCAAACCTGCCAACTGGAAGCCATGAGTCATCTGATGGGTCATACATCCAGAGACCTCTGACATTTTGATAGGTAGCGACCATGATAATGACTCCTGCTGATATATCGGCCTTCTCAGCCATGACACGGAGTTGTGCCATGTCGGTTTCGCCCCAATATGGACGATCCCTGACGATGTCCTGTAAGAGAGGAAACACATTCCCTGTCGAAGAGAACGGGAGTTGGAGCAGGCTTGTGTTCATCTCGACGCTTCCGACCCTGTTTTGAAAGACCAACCAGAGGGCTGAGGGATACTTTTTCTTCTCAAGACTTAGCGGGATGATGTGACCGAAGAGG
>CAYPUO010000300.1:0-4722 GCA_964413775.1 uncultured archaeon | reverse complement strand
ATCTCGCACTTGTTATGATGATTATTCTGATATCTGCAATATGTGGGGCTGAACGCTATGCCGAGTTGCCCCAGAATGATCCGACTTACGAGCCCTCACACGATATAATCATATGGGCCAGACATGAGAACTACACCTATGTAGTGAGTATGGAGTTCTACAGCAGCAAGCAGGGCGCATTGACCGGACAGAATCGACTGCTTCACACGGGTTTCACTATCCGACCTGATATGCCCGAGAAGATAGAGTCAACTGTGGATACCTTACCGGTCACCTACAGCGGCTTTTGGGTACAAGTCGGTTTCGGGTATGAGCTTGAAGACAACGAATGGCAATGGGCGTATACCTATGGCCCACTCGAACTAGGGGTGGAAACCAGTTTCTCTCTCGAGGGGCATGTGTTTACAATACTGATGACAGTCCACACTAGCAGCACTTCTAGTTCTCAAGGTCTGCCGCTTCTGTTCTTGTGATCAATGCTGCAGATTCATGGATCTCAAGGTTGATTCAGCAGGGAACTATTGCCAAGAGTAGATAGCTCGGCACATGGAAACGTCCTTTTCTCTCAGCGACTTAGAGAACTTGAGTGGGCGAAAGATACTCTCAGTGAATATCAGAGTCGGGATGAATCAGTATAGGATATTGCTAGGCAGAGCATGCATGTGGCAAAGCTCTATCGTTCCCATCACTGGCGGGTATATGAGCTACTTCTTCGTTATATATTCTCAATTGCGAAACTGCCTTCCTCTATAACAATTCTCCACGGACCCGTTACCTCATGTGCTCGGTCACCAGAGTGTGTACCGAAAACGAGTACAGCGTCAGAGACGTTGCACATCTCAGCTTAGTCTCCACCGGTTCTGGCCCTCATGGCATCTTATGGACAGCGTAATGGGGCTAAGCTAGTCGATTCCATCATATAGACAGCCAGAAATGGCCAATTCCAACGATATCACCATCCATAGGCGAGATTCCTGAGAGAGCAAACTTTCAATGCCATCCTTTCCCTCTGCTTATGTATGCCAATTAAAGCTGGGTCATGTACTACGGATGATATCACACCTGATCCTCCGCGAGGCCGCTCACACGCCAATGATACCGGCGAATGGACACCTCACCCTCGGATAGGTACCATAGAGAATGGGGGAGATTAAGAGTGGCTCACAGGAACAATTGGATGCTATAGAGGTGAAATCGAAGTGGAATACCGGGTGGTCGTGAAGGACGGACTAGTATATTTGGACATGTCTGAGTGGGAGTTCATCAAGAACACAGTTGCTAACGAGGATGCGAGAGAGAGGTATGCTGATGACATCAAGGAGATCCACGATAGGCTCCAGGCAGCCTGCCTGTGCTGTGGGAAGTGCTGCAGGCAGACAGAGCATATCGTTATCCATAAGTATGAGACTCCACGCATCGCGCATCTCCTGAAGGAGCGATTTGGAATCGAAGGAGTCCTCAAGCATATCTACTATCGACCTATCCCGTTCAACAGGTTCACACAGTATGTCTTCTACTTCAAGGATATCTGTCCGTTTTTGGTCCACAACCGTTGTGGTATTGAGGAGTCCAGACCGTTGGTATGCAAGATGTTCCCGCTCTATTTCGAGTTCTTCTTGGACAGAGAGGAGCCAATCCTCCGGCAGGAGCCTGTGTTCAACACCTGTATCACCAAGGGAGCGCCATGTGAAGATGAGTCGCTGAAGGTGCATGCTATCCTCGAGAGAGCGAATGGAGGGGACCTGGCCCGCGCCGTGGTCTGGGATAGGATAGAGGATCGACCTGAGGATGTCGCTTTCCTCTTTGCTCGTCCCTCTGAGCCCCTTGGCTCACTGCGCCATCTCACACCGCACAAGTTCAAGGATAAGGTGTTCGCAAGGCTGAGCATAGAGGTCCTGAGCATCTATAACCAGATCCTTGGCGAGGCTCCGCACATCCTCCATGCCCCAGAGACCGTTGGACTGCTCGCGCTTGATAGGGAGCATGCTGAGGAACTCTGTACTCCTCAGGCGCGGGAGGAGGCCGAGAAGAGCGCTGATGATGCACTGATGAGACTGATCGATGACTACAGTCAGCTGATTTTTGAGGACATGCAACGACGGGGGATGTTCTAGATGGACGCAGCAGGTTCGGCCCAGGCCCTCCTTGCTGAGGCCTTCTCGTACTACAGGAGCGAGGAATACGAGACAGCCAGAGAACTCCTTGAGCAGGCCATCGAGATTGAGCCACTGTGGTCAGAGCTCCATCACAGGTTAGGACTGGTATGTGAGAGGCTTGAGGACCTCACGGGAGCAGCTGATGCCTACGCCAGAACCTTGGAACTTGATTCTGAGAATGTGGATGTCATGACAAGACTCGCGCTGGTCCAGCTTCGGAGAGGGAGAAGTGATGATGCCGATATCCTGAGCGCGAAGGCAGTAGGTCTAGCACCTGATGACGACGGCAAGCAGTTGAGTCGCGGATGCATCCTAAGCGAGCTTGAGAGGTTCGAGGATGCAGAAAGATTCCTCAAGAGGGCCGTTGAGCTGGCACCTGACCATGAATGGAACTGGGTGAACCTCGGTATCCTCTACGAGAGATGGGGCAAGTATGAACTTGCGATTGAGCCATGTGCGAAGGCCATGGAACTCGAACCTGACAATGCCTATCTCGTGACAGTGATGGCGCGCTTACTCTACAGACTGGATGACCTTGAGGGTGCTGAGAATCAAGCACGAAGGTCTCTTGAACTCGACCCTGAGGATGATGAGGCGATGTTCATCTTGGCAAAGGTGTTATACTATCAGGATGAGGACGAGGAGGCCGCAGAATGGATGGAGAAGGCAGTGGAGTTGGACCCTCATGACTCTGCGTACAGGTTCACGCTTGGTGAGATACAGCTCTCACTCGGCGACTTCGAGGAAGCAAGGTATCATTTGTCGAAGGCCGTGTTGTATGACCCTGATGATGAGGATGCCGCGGAACTGCTAGACCAGGTCGAGATGCGGATAGCTGCCGGCGACCCGAAGACCTCCATATTTGTCCACGACAGGGGTGAGCAGCTCATAAGCATGATACGGTATGCTGGTGACGTTCTCTGGTACCTTCTTACCCGCACAGAGCCTACCTCAACGCACGTGACAATGCGGACCATCGGAGGAAAGACCGACCAAACCCACTACGTTGTGCTTGGAGTGATTGTGCATGTGGATGGCATCAAGAAGGAACAGGTCGAGGACGCAATGATGAACATTGCGAAGGACTGGACCAACCCGATTGAAGTACGTTCCTTGGAACATGGCATCGAGATCGAGGTGCTAGCGAAAGGGAGAGAGGGGGCTGAATGAGCTATGGTCCGACTTGAGGAAGTGAGAGGAGTTGGTGGGGTTAGAGCGAGGAGGCTTCGTTCCATTGGTATCCTGAATGCTGAGATGCTAGCACAGTCCTCCTGCTACGACCTCTCTCACAGGGCGAAGGTTGATGAGACACTATGCAAGTTGATGGTTGATAACGCACTCTCCCTTCTCCCGAAGTACACCTTCAGGAACGGCATGGTCATCCATGCTGAACATATAGTCAAGGACCATATACGGACTGGGCTAGAAGCACTCGATGAGAAGCTGCTGGGCGGTATCGAGATGGGGTCTGTGGTGGAGTTCTACGGCCCGTATCGCTCCGGTAAGACAAACCTCTGCCATCAGCTTGCAGTGATGGTCCAGAAGGACTATCAGGGGCAGGTCATCTGGATCGACGCGGATGGGACCTTTTCCCCCCTCATCCTGAGAATGATGGCCTCACGCATGAGGATGGAGCCAAATGAATGTCTCGAACGAGTCCGGGTCGTGCGGGTTGCCTCCAGAGATCACCTGCTGTCCCTCTTGGACGACATTCCTGAGATGGTGATGAACGAAGGACCTACACTTGTGATACTCGATTCTATCTCTGCCTTCCTGCAGGACGAATATGTGAACCTCCTTGAAGCTAGGGATGCGAGGAATAATCTAAATCAGTGCATACTGAAGCTGAGGCGACTGACCCAAGTCGCGAAAGTTACCTTCCTCTATACGAATCGCGTTTTCAAAGATGAGATGATGTGTGGTACTAACTTGAATGCACCTCTGGGAGGGCACCTCCTTTCCTTCGCGAGTGACTACAGGTTCATGTGCCATCGGAAGAGAGAGGAAGAGATCAGTATCAAGCTGGTAGACCACGTCGCGCTCCCCGGCATGGAGTGGAGGGTCATGATTGGCTGGGGAGGACTGTACCTGACAAGGAGTGACAAGATTGAGACTGAGAGAAGAATACTCCGGGCCATCAGCGATGAGGAAGGCAAAGCATCCGAAGTCATCAGGGCATCCTATGTCCAGTCATAGGGCACTGCAATGAATGTAGGAAGAGTATGAGGGAGGATCAACTAGAAACTGAAGAACTGCTTAGGGCCGTCTAAAGCAAATCGACCCCGCTCCTCGCGAAGAGGATCTTATCCGTAAGAACTCTCGGCTATTCCAACCACGGGTCGCGTTTCGGCACATTGGGAGGCTACCGTTGCATCGCTAAGAGACGTAGCGAGATGGAGTCTGCTTGCGCCTCCAAATGATGAGAAGAGACCCAGTCTTCTTGTGGATTAGGTACCTAATAAAACTAGAGAAAGTCTTCGAAGAGCTGGCTGACTTTGAGCTACCGACCGAAGAAAAGGGGGGTACTGGCCCAATTGGTGGAAAAAAGGAGGATGCCCTCCATGGC
>CAYPUO010000299.1:0-4724 GCA_964413775.1 uncultured archaeon | reverse complement strand
GTTGTGGAAGCAATCGAGGTCGGAAATGCACCTGGACTGACAGCGCGGCAAATGATGAAAACAACGGACTCCATTTATCCAGAGGGCGTAATACCGGCATACCACTATTGCTATGATTGGCGAATACTGGAAGAAGAGGGCACACACCTAATCTGGCAAAGCAAGCCAAAGATAGTACATCTAGACTTGCTGACATACCCTCCCGTTATCGACCAGGCGCAAGCTGAGCTTATCAACAAGTTCCTAGACAGGGGAGGTTGTATTGCACTTGGAATTCTCCCAAATGTCGACACTGCGTATCATGAACCAGTCATTGAGTATTTCAACAAGTCACTTCGGACTACTCTATCCCGCCTTGACGCAGCGGGAGTGAGCATGGACCTCATGCAATCGAATTGCATGGTTTCAACTCAATGTGGACTCTCAGGAGCGACGCCGGCGCTATCTAGGGAAATCCATCTACTGGATAAGCGGTATTCCGAGATCACAATAGAGACGCTCAATGAATATCGCTGATTCCACTACTTACATTCGTCGAATTCGGGTATCCCAAAGATACGCTTAAGTACACTACAATAGTCCATGCGGAACTAGTGAGAGGCGCGTGAAGTGGCTGTAGAAAACAGTACACCAAGTTCGGTTATGAAGTTCATCCAAGACTACCGAATGAAGATGCTTATCCCTGAGCTCCTCGTGGTATTTGGTGTCTGGTACATGCTACCAGAGTCGCTATACGCCGATGTATACTTGATGTACGGGAGCTTTCTAGGTCCATTTGCATACATCCTACAACCCCTATACTTCATCCCTAGTGGAATTCTCGTGCTTTTCACGGCGTTCACGCTTCATGGCATCTACCCGCTTGATAACTACCACGAAGGCAAGATTCCGGAGCTTCCGAAGGCTTCGGTCATCATGATCATCATTTCTTTCGTCTTCCTGCCTTTGTTAGTACTCATGCAAATGATTGGATACTATATGACCGAGGCAACAGAGTATATCAGCAGGAATCCATTATGGGAGAGAGTCGAGAGCATTGGCGACCTTCTTTTCTACGCTGGAGCCATGTTCTTTGTTGGACTACAATGGTGGCTACTCGTCCCTGTATTCTTCTTGAGCCAAGGAGTTGATGGAATTCACAAGATTGCCCATCATGAAACCTCTAATGCAAAGATTACCATTCTGTTCTATTTTCTGTGGCCGATTACTATTCCACTCTTCTTCTCACCTGTTGAGATATTTGCTATGGCAGCAATAGCTATACCTGCGTTCGCATTCTATGGCTACATACGACCATACTATACCTATGTGAATGCAGTCCATACTCTGACCTTTGCTATCCTTCTGGTCGTGACGTTCTTTATTGCCCCATACCTACCACTGCTGAATGTGTGGTTTCCCGGTTCTATTCCCACCATCATGCCTGACAAAATATGGGAAGGGTTCACTTGGTAGTAACAGTCTACAATTGGTGATACTAGCTTGCGAATGTTGGCTTCCTTGTAGCTTCAGCATCATCCTCTTCTCGCAGCTTGTGCTTGAAAGGACGTCCTTGCCCGTAGATTCGTGGGTCTTCCCTGTTTGTCTTTGACATGATTATGCCGAATCCGAACACCTGGATAATGAGCGATCCAAAGGCAATCAGCACAACGTCAAAGAAGTAGTGATGGCTTACGAAATCAGGGGGCTTTGCAATTGCAATAACCGGATAGATTACCGCCTGAAGGACTATCCCGATCAAATACATCAGAATCCACTTATTCGTCCAATTTTGACTAGCCATCATGCTCAACTCCATGGAGGAATATCGTTCGCTCCTCGGCACGGGACCCAATTAAATTTGACTGTGACGGACACCCACCGGTCACCTGTATCACGCTGGAGAATGCCAACATGGAGCAGGCCCAGCGAAACCACCCGAACGTGTGCTGAAAGCACTTCAGATGGTGTAAGCTAATCGATTCTGCGGTTGATCTACCCGCTAGGCTCTATTTCAGAGGGCCTAATTCCCAGCTCATCGAGAGCATCTTCAAGCAACTCATAATCATCAGATCCCTTCGCATACCAGATTACAGCATCACGAACAATCTGTGTTATCCTATCTTCAGAGGGATACTCGGCCAAAATGCTGTCAGGGAAATCAGTTCGTGTTGTATGATTTACAGCTTTTGCTGAAGATATCTTACAGCCGCTATCAACCTCGAAGAAGAGAGTTACAGCACTCTCCATGCCATCGATTTTGGCGGCCACTCCGGGTGTCCGTATCGTATAATATCCAGACCAGTGGCCTATAATCAAAAAGATGCCAATCCAATAGAGAGCGGGAATATGCTGGAGCTGCTTTGCTGCAATTCTATAGCACTTAATTCTGTAGAGAGGGAACTCAATGCCCAACGGGCTGGGCACAACAGCTACGCTACACATCACAACCATCACTCCGTATATGGCAACCATGGCTCCAAATACCTGAGGTAGAAAGAAGATATACACTGGAGCCAAGGAACGTAACAGAAAAGGCGTGCCAATACAAAGCGTTGCTACCATGACTAGTGCCATTACATAGAAAGGATTCATCTCGGATGTTAGAAGTGCATACTCCTTTCGATATTCAGCCATCATCTTCTTGAACTCATTGAGAGTTACATATCTCTCCTGAAACTCCCATTGCGGTTCTATGAATTGATGAGAAGTCTTCATTCGCCATACAATCAGAACAACAATAAATGAAAGGAAAGCTAGGTCCAAGCTTGAGAAGAGAAGCCAGCTTCCTTGACTTGAAACGAGCTCACTGAAGAATGACTGCGAAATCTCAATTGTAGCCATTGCAGTCAAGACTATCGCCAAGAAGAGTGCAATGACGTGATGCCATCCAAACCCGCTGTATTCAGATTCGCTCATTTCTCGGTCAACCAACCACTAGGACAATGTCGTCCTTGATATTTCTATACTAGCTTTCACGTACATTGAGAGACGCGAGAATCTGTGAAAGGGACTCATCTTTCCCACGAAACGCGGTCCACTGAAGTATCAGGATCCCAACTGCATTCTCAGTCACCAGCTGCACATCTTTTACGCCAAGCTCGCTTACTCTTGATTGGACTGGGTTGCGAACGTAATAGCTTTCGTCAGATTCGCCTACGTATTTCCTGAAATAGCGGTCTTCTCCTTGCCACCACCAAACAATCTCAGGAAAGCCATCTGACTGCATCATCCTCACTTGCATTCGGTCAACAGATCCAAACTCTTCTGTCCACGATTCTATGTAGCAGTCTTGCTCCAAGCCTTCAACTCTAATTACTACTCGAGGATTCCGATAGACCTCGTAGTTCCCGTTTGTTGCTTTGTCGAGAACAACTCGGATATGTGAGATTCCCCTGACTCTCGCTTGCGTCTTTGCAAGTTTCACGGTCTCACGTATTAGGGGCAATCTGAAATCATCTGATGCAGCAGTTGATGTTGACCGCCAGCCACCCCAGACGGATATGAAGAATATCAGATTGGTCAAGGCATAATAAGTCATGGGCATTAAGGTGAGTATACTGGAATCGAATAGACTAGCATATACTGGAAGTGTGAATAGGATGATAATAGTCACAATTGGGCAGTAGTAGTGCCATAGATAGGGAACTGCGACGATTCTAGAGTATTTCTTCCTGTACTGGCCAGGCAGCTTCTTTGCGTCTTCAATCTTGAGCTGCATAGGACTGAAGTTCCACTCAGGTGAAGTGTATGCAAGGTTGTTTCTCTTCAACCGCCAACTCAGAAAGAAACCTACGATTGAGAGTAGTACAGGCACTAATGCGAAAAACATGAACACAAGAATGATGTCCAGTTTAGAATAGTCGTAGAAAATCCACAGTGCCGCGGCAAAGATCTGCACGATAACGGACAGAAACACGATTTGATACAAATCTGGCCTGAGTGATCTATATGTAACAGCACTGTCCATTATCTCACCACCTGATGCACTCGCTCTACTGTGGGCTACTTTAAGCCTTGTCGGTAGCTTTGTTACAATTCACAACGCTTAAATCACTGCTCTATGATATTAGTTTAACTATAGTGAATAGTAGATGAGCAGCAATGATAAGACAGGGAGACAATGCTCCAGACTTTTCAACAACAACTGAAAGCGGCGAACCATTCAAACTAAGCACACTCAAGGGCAAGAAGGTCATGCTGTACTTCTACCCAAAGGACAACACACCGGGCTGTACGCAAGAAGCATGTTCAATCCGAGATTCCTGGGGTGTCTTCCAAAAGGGAGAAGTTCCAGTCTATGGCATTTCAGGGGGTTCGGCGAAGAGCCACCATTCTTTCAAGACCAAGTATAACCTTCCCTTTCCACTTCTGGTGGACGAAGCGTTTGAGATTGCCAAGATGTATGGAGTCTATGTAAGCAAGAAGATGTATGGCAAGGAGTATATGGGGATTGAGCGAACCACCTTTCTCATTGATGAGAAAGGAAAGGTTGAGGGCATTTTCGGGGGGCCAGAAGGGATTGAGAAAGTCAAGACGAAAGAACATGCGGACCAAGTAGTTGAATTCTGGGGACTCAAACTGTGAGAGGGTGCAGGTAGAAAGTGAAAATCGGCGATAAGGCTCCAGATTTTGAAACCACTGACGAGATGGGAAATCCATTCAGATTGAGTGATCATCTTGGAAGCAAAATTGTTGTCTACTTCTACCCCAAAGACGACACACCGGGATGCACAGCGGAAGCT
>CAYPUO010000298.1:0-4732 GCA_964413775.1 uncultured archaeon | reverse complement strand
TGGCCATTGCGGGAGAATTCGGCCTGCCCCTGGTCTCAGATGAAATCTATGACCAGCTCACCTATGATGAGGCTCAAACTCCGATGGTGCGTATTGCTGGTGATGTCCCGGTCATTGGATTCAATGGCATTAGTAAGGTGTACCTAGCACCAGGATGGCGCGTTGGATACGCGTACTTCCATGACACAAACAATGAGTTGCAGCCCCTCTACGATGCCATGATGCGGCAAGCGAGAGTCCGAATCTGCCTTAACGCAGTTGCTCAGATAGCCTCAATCGCTGCCTTACGAAGTGATGGTGCTCATCTGAAGAATACCATGTCGCGAATGCGAGAGAGGAGAGACCTCATCTACAGGCGATTGAATGACATCGACTCTATCTCAACTAGACTCCCCGAGGCTGCATTCTACATCATGCCAAGAATCGATTTGCGAGGAAGATGGGAGAATGACACTGAGTTTGTGAAAAGTGTTCTTAACGAAACGGGAGTAGTCTTTGTGCCAGGGTCAGGCTTTGATCCCAACTATGGGGCGAGCCATTTCAGGAGCGTTTTCCTGCCTCCCCCAGAAACGATTTCCGAAGCGATGGATAGGTTCGACTCGTTCATGAAGAAACACTCCTCTTAGGTTATGGACTCAACCCCTTCATAAAATGTTCCGAGTGCTCCTATTCCATAGCCACTGATGCCTGCTGCAACAATGTATAGCGGCCTGAATGCCTTTCTGGACTCACCGTCAGACGTTGCAGATCGTGTCTTGCTATACTAGATGACTGTAAAGGCTGCCACAAGTGTGGCCAAACTCAAGTATAACGATGATATTTCGTATAGTCCCATCACTGTACTTCCCCTGCCTGCCTTCGTGTTCATCAGGGTTTGGAATAGAATGCGAAAGGCTTCAAGAGATGGAAGGCTTCGCCCACTCGGACTTGGGATAGGCATTATCCTGTTCTTCCTGACTAGGATACCGCCACTTGTGTTAGGACTTGGAGGACTTGATATTGGCTACGGGCTTGTCTTCGTTGCCTATCTTGTGATATGGCTATCAATGACAAGTCGGATGGACAGAATATTCGTGAGCAAACAGATTCGTCTTTGAAGAATCATCGGGCAGTAGCATAAACTGCCCCGCCCCTCTTTTTTCTACGCGACTGCGCATGACTATGAGGAAGTAAGCTTGTCTTCGATCGACTTGAGCATTGAATCTCTTGTTGAAATAAGAAGCGATTTTTCCTTAGTAATCTGCGGATGTTCCACGGGTCTAGGAATTGCAGCCAGTGCGTCATCTGCAGCAACAGACTCTATGTCATATCTGAGAGCGATGACCGAGGACTTGAGTTGGTCAAGTAGTGACTTTGTCTTGGTTCGTGTCTCAGCAAGCTGAGGATCGTCCATTGAGGACGCAGCAGGAAGAGAGTTGTACGCAGACTCAATTGACCTGATGGCATCTGAAACTTTCTCTTTGATTTCACCTATCTTATCAAGGACTCTTTTCTTCCCGCGCTCCTTATCATCAAGTCGTGAAAGCATTACTTCGTTCTCGTTCTTCAGGCTTTCAATATTAATCTCAAAGGAGTCTGTGAAAGAAGTCTTCAGATACTCAAGTATACTGCGTGTATACTCCTTTTTCTCTGCCTCGCGTTTACTAAGTATCCTATTCTGGACATCCTCGTTCCCCAGCAGTGAGTCAACTGTATCAACAAGTGCATTCACAGTAGAAATCCTAGCCTTAGCTAGAGCTAGTTCCTTCCTGCCAATCTCATTGCGGGCAGTACTCAGTGAAGATTCCAGTGTTGCGACAACTTGCTGCAACGGCTCACTCTCAAGCTTCGATGAGTCGATTGCAGGATAAAGAAAACTGACTCTCCCTTCTGTGACATCCACGTCTTGTAAGAGTTTCTCAGTTTCCTTGAAGTCTTTTAGTACGAATGTCCCAGGCCCCGCCTGCAGTGAGTACTCAGTCTTGAGGTCGTCGGAATATGTACCTCTCAGAAGAACTGAGAACTCCTTTGTTCCCATCATGTCCTCAGCTGACTTCGCACGTAAGGAGAGAAGCCTTGTTTCATGGGCGGGTATGATGCCAACGTTAGTTCGGATTTCACCCGAAACAAGATTCAAGCCATCATCAAGGGACCATTCCACGACCACATTGCTTGCAGGACCATCACCCTTGTTCTCGATTATTCCCTTAATCTCGAAATCCTCTTTGAACGTCATATCAACAGGAAGCTCAAGCTGCGATGCCAGTTTGGGCACTTTCAGTTTGCCACGAAGGATTTCTCGCACCATCTCTACACCTTTGTCGACATAGGGAGAGAATTCCTGTGCCTTGGCGCTGGCTAGCGCCGCTTTGAGTTCGGTCACAGCAGCAGTTTCGGCATCCGCAAATGCGTTGAGGTCCATCGCATTGATTGCGCTTTCGAGCATCTGGGGAATCTGGCTCAGGCGAACGACTCCTGGAAAACGAAGCTTGGATGCATTCTCAGCCGAAAACTGTCGCGCACGAGCAAAGCCCTCGCTTTCCTTTCCAATCATAAGGAGAATCATGCTACCTGCAATAGCTAGAGCTGTCCCTTTTTTGGTCTCAGCATCCTCCCCCCACATCAAGTGCTCTGCGGACGCACCAAACAGATCGTTTGCTCCCTGCTCATAGGCTCGGAGAGCATTCTCGACATCTGCAAGCTCAGAATAGACATCTCCAGCCAGGCACATATTGAGCGAAGCAGCTTTGTAGCTCTTGGAACTGCGGTATTCGTTAGCCGCTTTCCAGAAATTCTCTGCGGCCTGCCGCTGCAGGTTCTCAGATCCCTGATAGTCGCCCTTCTGCTCGCTGGCTCTTGCAGCCTCGAGAAACTTGTGTCCAGCCTCAGTAAATGACTGTTTCATGGCTTCCTTTGTTGCTTCCTCAACCATTCGTCTGATGTCTTCTTCTGACATTGGTGCAGTTCTCCTCTCGCGTAGTATCCCTGTCAGTGACTAGATGATTTTTCTCTTTCGGACAGAACAGATGCCACTCACTCCACTCCTTGCAGTCAGACTAATAGACTTCTCGAGGTGAGTGCTTCAGTCGGTCCGGAAGACCACCACCCTGTCCTTCGATTATAAGATCGTATCCACGTCCCAGTGTTGCCCCCCTAGAGCTCATGTATCCAGCTTTGGATATTCCTCGAGCAGCACGTTCAGCGGACCTTCGCATGATCATGCTTATTCCTCCAGGTACTACTAGAATGAGCTTCTTCTGAGCGTCATCAACTTTCAGTGTTATATCAGTGCTGGGTTGTCCCTTGCACTCTACAAATTGATTGTCCCGATATTCCAGAAATGTCATTGATTTCAGTCCCTTACCTAAACCAATTCTAATCAAAAGCAGACTTGCGTGCATATTAGCATTTGGTCGATGAAGTAAACTTGAGCTAGATGACCAATAGAAGAGAGCTGTGAGCCATACCGCATGACAACGCGTGATGACTCACAGTTTTCAGTTACAATACCTGAATGAACTAGTCTGGAGGCGGCGGGGGTGGAGGAGTGTCATCCATTTTGGTACTAACAGGAGCCAGTACCGAGTCTCTCTTCTTCTTTGTGAAGAAGAATCCACACACCACGAATATGACTCCAATCACTGCCAACACTGCACCAATGATTGTGTCATATCCAGCTACAACTACAATGTTCATCGTTGGAAGAAGCACAAAGACTGCGCCCACGATGATCAGTATTACGCCCAAGCAGATTGGCCCAGAGCGAACATATTCTCGCCAAGTCAAATAGGACATATTGAGATCTCCCTAGCCGAAACGACTTTCGAAGCGCTTCGTACACTTCTCCACAATATGCCGGGAGCGATTTAAGATTATTGCGCAAGAACTAAAGGGCGCTAAACCAGCACACTCATTCAATTGACATCGTCACGATGCAGCCGGTTGAAGATGTATTCACACCTATCTTAAGACCAGTCACCTTCGCTATCTTTTCTGCCAATATCTCGTGAAAAGCACAGGGGTAACCAGCAGGAATACGATCACCATTCGGGTCCAGTTTCCTTGCCAGTTTCAGGATCTCGCAGCCTTGAGTTTCAACTGACACATTAAGATTCCCTGTCTTAGGTAATTGACTGTCTCCGGAACAGCTATAAATGAGTTCACCAAATCGGATTGGCAAAATGAGGGGGTCTTCAGGAATAGCCCACAGATGCACTAGGTCATCAGCAACTCTATCAAACATTAGAGAGAGGTGACCCTCAGGTAACGTAGACCCATAGACGGCCATTTCGCATATCATTGTCCCGTGAGACTCTGCTATGATACGCCATGCATTCTTACCAACTTGTGGAGTAATTGTTGGCAGACTGCCCACCAGAGCATGCGGAAGTTCTTTCACTTCCAATGATGGAGCCGTTTCACCTTCTGGTGATGGTGTGGCTTCAACGTACTCCTCCCCGTTATCATAGTAGAGATCCGGTATCTCATAATTGGGCGCAACACCCGCGGCCTGATACTGCCTTGAGAACTGCATCAGTCTTCCTGCACACATTGCAACAGCGTGCCTGCTTAGACCTTCTACGCGAATGTGTCCATAGATAACACCCACATAGCTATCGAGGCTCAATTCGCTAATCGTCTTCTCAACCAGCACCTTCTTGCCTCGTATTACCCTGCATGCCCACATCTCGTCCATAACACCAGCCTGTGCAGAGAAGCTGGTATTCGTAATCGAAACAGGTGGAGAAATGGG
>CAYPUO010000297.1:0-4744 GCA_964413775.1 uncultured archaeon | reverse complement strand
CTGACAAGCTGGGTGAGAAAGTCGTAGCAGTCCTCGTGGGCCATGAAGTGGACAATCTAGCAGAGCCTCTCATTCATCAGGGTGCTGACAAGGTGCTGATTGTTGATGACAAGATCCTGGCGGACTACACAACAGACGGCTATGCGATTGCAATAGCATCTCTCATTACGCCCAGAAAGCCCTCGATTGTCCTCTATGGCGCAACATCCAACGGCAGGGACTTAGCTCCTCGTATTGCTGCCAGGCTCCATCTAGGGCTCACGGCTGACTGCACGGGTCTTGATATCGATGAGGAACGGCAGCTTGTCCAGACTCGCCCAGCCTTTGGCGGGAACATCATGGCTGAGATCCTTTGTCCATATACAAGGCCACAGATGTCTACCGTCCGACCCAATGTCTTCAAGCCAACTGAGCCTGACACAAGCAGGACTGGCGAGATTGAGAAAGTGACACTCAATATCAGTCCGGTCCAGGTCAGGACACGCGTGCTGGACACGATAGTCGAGGTCACTGAAGGGATGCAGCCCGTAGAGGAGGCTGACATCATAGTCTGCAGTGGTCGCGGAATCAAGGACCCGTCCAATCTAGATGTTTCCCGACAGCTGGCATCATGCTTCAATGCCGCAGTCGGTGGGTCCAGACCTATAATCGACCTGGGGTGGCTTCCACCTACTCAACAGGTCGGGCAGTCTGGTCGCACAGTGTCTCCGAAGCTCTATATTGCACTGGGGATCTCTGGGGCAATACAACATCAGGTGGGCATGCGGAGTGCGGACTGCATAGTTGCTATCAACACAGATGAAGAGGCGCCAATCTTTGAAATTGCGGACTTTGGTATTGTGGGCGACCTCTTTGCAATAGTACCAGAGCTTATTGAACAGCTCAAGGAATTTCAGGCCAATCAGTAGTTCTGCCTTATTCCTCACCCAGCCGCTCCATGGCTGGGTGCCAGCTCTTTTTCCACTCCAGTTTCTATTTCTAGATGGATTTGAGTGGACTTCATTAATACAGGTCAGGAATGAAGTTTGGTAGATTAGGTGTGCAATCAGAAGATTTTGAGCATATTCAGTCTATGGAACTCGTTGAAATTCCTCGAAAACATCTTGAACAGACCATGACGCAGTCGCATGATAGCCAGTCTCTTCACCTTGACATCTTGGCATCATCGCATTTCATCGGTGTTTTGATGAGGTCTCTTTTGAAGTAGAATCTAATACCACCATCCCTGTGTCCCGTGGAACTAGAACTCTGCTTTCATTGTCCGGATTGCCCGAACTCGATGAGAGTGTATCTAAAGAGCATGAACACAGAAGTCCAGAGTCATCGACTTCCCCATATACGCCATGAAGGAATCGATGAAAATTCGCATGAAGGGTTCTAGTACCTTATTGGCCATCCTTATTCTTCATACTGCACTCAGTTGTGAGTACCCGCTTCTGAGGAATAAGAAAGCCGCCTTCTTGCCAACAGGTGATTTGTGGCGCAGTCCAAATCAGCAACGAGTCTTTCTGTGCTTTTTCAATTTAGCTCGCTCTCGTTTTTTTGATCGGTGCGATTGAATGATGATGACAGCCGGTATGAATAAAATGCTCATCACAATGATTATCGGTCCCCAATCAGAAATAATCTTGAGAATGTCAATCCTTGGCCACTGGATATATGGACCATAATTGCTTGTCGTAGTTGTCAAAACATTCTGACTAATGAAATCATAGTATCCTTGAGGTATAACGTGTTCGGGCATCGAAACGACGGTAAAATTCTCGTTCAGCACATCGAGAGAGCCCAACATCTTGAGTATGTTCACTGCTGCGCGACACCATTCGACTCTCTCATCGTCAGTCGAAGCCCCCGGATAAGGAAGGAATTCGCCATGCTCATCTGATTGACATGAAAGAACCCAGTGAACAACTGCATTAGTATCAATTCGGTCTAGAGCGTCCAAGATGTATAAAGACCAGATAACCCTTTCAGTATCAACAATGGATCCACCAGTTACGCAACCCGTGGCATTATCCCATTCAGATAGGACATTCGATATCACATCTTCAGCATTGATGGAAGAAAGAGCATTAAGATAATCTAGGCACATAAGGCCTAGCGGAACAGATGAAGAGTCGATAGTTCCATTAGGAACATATGAAAAACTTCCAGAGGAGTAGCATGACAGAACAAAAGACTCCGCAGATTCCATGTCTATCATATCTAATCTGCCCAGATAGTCAAGAGTGTAAAGAGAACACTGCGTTGAAATCAGGTCTTCATTGGACGTGTCCCAGAGGTCATCATAAAATCCTCCGTTCGGACCTTGGCAGTACTTGACGAAACCTGAAATCTGATCGCTACTTAGGTCGTCCGATATTCCCAGCATTGAGAAGAAATCAACACCTGTCCGACAAGCAATTACAGTGCATGGCGTATCCCTTGAGAAATTAAGTGGTCCATAGCGAATTGCCTTATCACCGTTATTCAAGAGGCTCAAAGCATATGCTGTACAGTTAGAAATATCGAACGACGAAGTGGCGTTGAGATAGGACAGAATCATTATCGGATTGTAAACGGTTATAATAGTATGATATGAGTGAATGCGTGAATCAGTGGGCCAGTCCTTCAAATAAGCATAAAACGCGCCCTCGTCTGGAATATATAATGCCTTTAGATACTGGATAATTGCCTGCTTTCTAGTCATCGTTTCCGACTGCTGGTCTTGCTTGACAAGTTGGCTGTTTATCGCACTCGTGGTGCAACTTGGAGTTGCCAGCATTGAAACACTGACGATTAGAACGATAATCAGTGGAATACTCGTTTTCATTTTGTATAACACATCTCTAGAAAAAAAAGGAGGGGCTAGTTACCCTTCTAATAAGGTGTTATGATGATGCCGCCACCGCCACCGCCGCCACTTATTGGCGTCATTGAAGAAACATACTCGCCATCATTCATATAGACGAAATTATTCATGGTTGTGTACATGTTGTTTAGCCAACCTCGAAGAAGCAAATCAGAAATGCCGTTCTGGAATTCGAAGTGGAGTATTCCCTCGAATAATGAGGCAGCTGCACCTCTTAATGCGTCAAGGGTAACTCCAAAGAAACCTCCCAAAAGGAAGTCTATTAGTAAATCTAAGCTAGTTTCGGCGTCGTTAATATAGTCCTGAAGGAACTCCCTTGCTCTGGCGAATGAAGTTACTCCATCATATCCTCCATAGCCGCCATATATATTGCGAAGTCCAGCAATATGCGACCACCAGAAGTTGATGCACAGATATGCTGCGGCCCAAACATCAGCGGTCCCGCTAAAACCAACAACCATCTTTACTGAAGTACTGTCCTTGATGGCTCTTGCAAGTCGCGTATCAGTATTTCCACCCCCAGAGCCCATGGAATCGCACGCACAGAGCACAATTAGCTGGCAGACGCCTTTATATGCCCAGTACTGGGAGTTATCTGGTGCCAAATCGGTCGAACCATAGAGATCGATTACCGATCCCTTCGAACCAATGGATCCGTGGCTTGTTATCTGCACTCGATTCTCATATTCGAGAGTATACTTCAGTTCAGATGCAGTAGCTAGACTGTTTACATACTGGTACACACCGATAGGTTGATTCCCAGGGCCACTGTAATCACCATAGAGGTAATTATACTCAGTAAATGCAAGCTTGGCAGCTGTGTGCGCATAGTAGATGTCCGCTGACGAACTAGGCGACAGCAGCCCCACCTTTCCTAAGGTGAAGATATTCTCATTGTTCGAAGAATTGTTTGTCCCAATGCTACCTTCGAATGCCGGAAGAGCAAACGATAGTAACAAAAGCGGCAGAACTACATAAATCACGACTATCTCAGTCTTTATATTCGTTCTTATGCCTCCTTTCACGAAGGCTCGCAAACGCGAGGCCATATTTCGTATGTATGAAAGCAATTTAAGCCTAACGAAGGGTACAAATGTTGATGCAGCTAGTCATATCCTAAGAGCCAGAGCAGGATGCACGAAGACGCATAGGCTCCGTGGGACTATTCTGCTGCTCCGTACGAGAAAAATCTTGCTCTATTATCCAGAACTCCTCTCGCTGAGTGTATGCTTGCTAGTTTGAAGAGGCTATCTCAATTCACATATGCAGTATGTGTAGTTTTGCCTAGACGCTTGCACTGCAAGAAATGAACTGTGGTGTCCTGAGACAAGATGAAGATAGAGGAATCAGTCATGATTGGTAGGATTTGCACGATGAGGCATAATCCAGATTCTTCGACTGAAAGCAGTTCTATGATTCATGTGGAAGTGACTGCCTTCCTTAGATAAAGAACAATATCCATCCAACAAGAGTGAAGATGGAAGCGATTTGAAACGTCAGTTCAATCTGCCCTCCTTCATGATAATACCAATTAACACGGTTCCGAGTCCAATCCCCTGTCTCGACCATGGTCCCCCCCATCAGCTGCTTTCGTACTTCCATACCTCTCCGACCAAGCCATAAAACCACTAGATATAGTGACTGAATCAGTATATAGGTGATAAGTCCAAGGGCCAGGTCCATGACATGGGGGAGAGCAATGACTATCAACACATCAAAAAGAAGGCATAGAATTAGTATCAATTCAAGATTACTCGCCCATCTTACAAAGAAGCTCTCATGGTTATCAGCACGGAGCTTCGCCATAACCCAACATACCTCTGAGTAATAGTCCTCCTCCTTCTTGGTGGTCACTTCACCCAGCATTCTCAGTCTGGGTGAACTTCCATTTTG
>CAYPUO010000296.1:0-4747 GCA_964413775.1 uncultured archaeon | reverse complement strand
ACATCAGAATATGTGATACCGAGGCAAAGATTGGTACACCAGAAGTGAGTCTTGGACTAATACCTTCTTGGGGTGGATGTGTACGCCTTCCAAGGGTAGTAGGGCTAGGAAAGGCTATGGAAATCATCCTGACCGGAGGCCAGGTTACGGCAGAGGAAGCTCTGCAAATCGGCTTAGTCAGTAAAGTTGTCCCGAGAGATGAATTGCTCAGTCAGGCCATGTGGTATGGTGCAAAACTGGGTGGTAACGCTCCGGTTGCATTGAAGTGGGCAAAAGAAGCTGCACATTTGGCTTTTGATGGCGACTACGCTGCCAACTTCGAATTCCAAGTCAAGGCTGGAATGGCATGCTTTGCGACCAAAGACCTTGGTGAGGGTATCTCATCTGTCTTTGAGAAGCGACGCGGTAAGTTCACAGGTGAGTAAGCATATTTTGGGTGGGTGATCCCACCCACCTTTTGTTCCTCTTTTGTCCGCTAAGTTTGTTATCAGTCAAAAAATCAATCCAGTTCAATACCAGCAAGGTACTTAGCTATCTTCTTTCTTTCCTCAACATCATACTGCTTTAGGATCGCTATGTCCTCCATCACTGGGCTTCCTCCTCCATGGATTCCCGCCACAGCGGTGACCCCTCCTATTGAGGAGCACAGTATGTCAGAGATTGCCCGAAACAGCCTGTACACATCCTCGGACGGAACATCCTCCTTTCGCTTGATGTACTTCTTGAGCAACGGCCCAATCTCGTCATGAGTGAAGTCACCTTCCATAGGAAGGGTAGCTGGGAGTCCGCCTGATAAATCCGCAAGAGTTTCAAGCTCATGGTAGTAGTTCTTGCCTGCATGTTTTCGACCCACATTACAGAATACTGGGTCTGGAATCATGGTTCCAGAGGGATCACGTGTTGCCTTGTATGCTGCTGCAATCCCGGCAGCGTTGACCAGTTCTCCCACGCTGATGAGGTCTGCTAGTTTAGACTGGACATGTTTCACTTCCCCAACGCCGTTAACCTCACTTACAAGTGCACTGAATCCCATAATGATGTCTGTTGTTGCCGGTTTGCAGCCGGTGTAGCTATGGCGATGGTAGAGAGCAAACAGCGCAGCTGCATAGCCTCCAATTGCATGTTCTCCTTGCAGTCCACCCAGAAACACGCGTTCATTAGGAATGAACACATCATCGAAAATGATGAAGTTCTCCACATCGCCTACTTCCCCAATCGGACAGGCGAGCTGGTCACGCTTGAACGTTGATGCTCGAGTCACAAGCTTGACGCCTTCCCAGTCAGCAGGGATCGCAAACGCAACTGCATACTGGTCTTCTTCTTTTGTCAGGAATCGTGTCGGGAGGATTACGAGTTCCTCAGCCACGGCAGCAGCAGTGATGTGATTCTTCGCCCCTCGGACAACAATCCCGTCATCACGATGTTCAACAACATGAAGATAGAGGTCGGGGTCAGCTTGTTGATGTGGCCTGAGAGACCTGTCGCCTTTCACATCTGTCTGCGCACACGTTCCGACTATATCATTGTTCTGCCAATACTTGAGATACTCCAAAAATCTCTGATTATATGGACGGCGTGTCGCTTCCTCTGCTCGATACGAAATGACTGACAGAGCATTCATTGCATCGATACCCATACACCTGAAGATGCATCCCATGCCCAGACGGCAGAGTTTCCGAGTCATCTCTTGCTTTTTCAACAGGTCGTCAACGCTTTGATGGATGTGAGTGAATCGGTTTATTGTCTTACCAGTTATGTGTGACTTGACAGCAATTAGCTCCTCAAACTCGGGGTCACTTAGCTTATCAAAAGTGTGAGATATTGTCTTGATTACTCCTTGCAGGCGAGGATCATCACGCCCAACAGCCTCACCATCTATGTAGACATTATGTTTCATTCCATAGAGTCTCTTCTTGTACTCTTCTCCCGATTTCATGATAGAATCACACCGTAACCTATCAGGTAGCCACCCTCTTAACCTAATCGGAATGTTTCATACTGAGCGAAATTGGTCACCAATTGTTACAGCATGTAATCTGATTAGGTGGCGAAGCGCAGGAAACTAGCCTGACTCCTCGGCCCGCCTTGCTTCTTGTTCTTTCAAGTCCTTTCTAAGGACCTTCCCAACAAGTGATTCTGGCAGTTCCTTTCTCACCTCGATAATCCTTGGTACTTTGTAAGGTGAAACGTTCGTCCTACAGAACTCCTTTATCTCAGCCAGAAGCTCTTCACTCTCTTTGTACCCATCTTTGAGCATAATGAACGCCTTGACTATCTCACTACCCGGAGTCCTTGGGTCTGGTAACCCAATCACGGCTGCATTCTCAACTGCCTCGTGCTCAAAGAGGACGTCCTCGACTTCTCGTGGATAGACTTTGAATCCACTCACATCGATCATGTCTTTCTTTCTATCAACGATGTAGAAGTAGCCCTCCTTGTCCATCTTTGCAATGTCACCAGTAAGAAGCCAGCCATCTCGTATCTGATGTGCTGTGGCGTCTGGCTTATTCCAGTAGCCCTTCATCACCTGTGGGCCCCTAATGATGATCTCGCCTTCTTGGCCTTGAGGTAACACTTTGGTGTGGTCGTCAATATCAACTATTCTGACCTCAGTGTCAGATATTGGCAGTCCAATTGATCCGACTTTTCGTACGCCCTTGATGGGATTCACATGGGTTACAGGAGAGGCTTCTGTGAGACCATAACCTTCGATAATCACTGCACCTGTTCGCTCCTCGAATTCATGAAGTACTTCTGGGGGCATTGGCGCTGCTCCCGTATTGCAGAATCGAATACATTTCAGGTCATTTGCATAGTCTTCCAGATCATCCCTCTCCAATAGGCGCATATACATTGTCGGTACGCCCGGAAACATTGCAGGCTTGGTATCACGAATGATTTCGAACAGCGACTTCTGGTCTCGAGGATCTGGATTCAGAGCTATTGCAGAGGCATTGTAGACCCAGCTATTCATACAGACTGTCATCCCGTAGATATGAAAGAGAGGTAGATTAGTGAGACCTGTATCCTTCCCTCTCTCCACCTCCGAGGCAGTCCAGCTGTATGTTGCAATGCAATCCGATACAAGATTGTAGTGAGTAAGCATTGCACCTTTTGGCAGACCAGTTGTACCGCCTGTGTACTGAAGGACTGCGACAGTTTCTTTGGGGTCAATCTTGAACTTCGGCGGGCTTGGCTTAGTGCTATTTACTAGGTTTACGAATTGCTTCGTGCCAGCCAACTCAGGAGGCTCTCTGACTGCACCAGGAATATAGTCCAACACATTGGTAATAATGATGTTTCGCAATCGTGTCCTGTCTTTAATGCTGTTTATTTTTTCTAGTTGTGTGTCCCATGCAATAATAGTTTCAGCCCCGGAATCATTCAGCTGATAAGCCAGCTCTCGATCAGTCAGTAGCGTACTGCACGCTGTCACTATTGCGCCTGCCTTGAGGATACCATAGAAGCTAAAAAGGAATTGAGGGAAGTTAGGAATCATCATTGCCACTACATCGCCTTGCCTGACTCCGAGATTTACCAAGGCAGCAGCAAGCCTGTCCGCGATATCCTTGAACTCCTTGTAGGTTATCCTTCTCTTTTGGAACCAGATTGCTGGGCGTCCACCGAAGTCGTGAGCCGCGTTGTCAAGTATCTCGTACAAGTTTATTTCGGGGTAGTCTATGTGAGGTGGAACCCCTTCATCGTAGTGTTTTAGCCATGGCTTGGCTGCATATGGGTCTTCGGTCATGTCTGTCACCTTCTATTTTTCGCTGATTGAATCCAGTGCTTCCTGAGCTGCTTCTGCAACATAATCATACTGGTCGTGGAGCAACTCCTCTAAAGCAACAATGACTCCTTCTCTGCCCTCTCCGAGTTTTCCTAACGACTCCGTTGCTCGCCAACGGACATCTGGCTCTTTATCTCTTAATGCCTCAAGCAGATTGGGAACTGCACGTGCTGCTTCTGATCCGAGCTTGCCAAAACTCAGCGCTGCCTCACGTCTAACGATGACTTTCTTATCCATCAAGGCATTCGAGAGTGCAGACATCACGTCCTCATTCACCACTCCAATTTTCCCAATTGATCTAGCTGCCTCAGCTCGCACTTTATCTGAACCTGTAGTCAGGGAGTCAATCAGAAAAGGAATGCCATCTTGCCCGTCACTTCCCATGCCCCCGATTGCAGATATTATCAGGACTTTCATTTTCTTATTAACTTGAGCATAGTACTCAATAAGCTCTGGAATGCTTGCTTTTCCAATACTACGCAATGCATCAATAGACTTTCCTCGGACTCCCTCTGACTTGTCCATCAATAGAGAAGCAATGCTTGCTATGACTTCTGGGCTAGAGGACTTCATCTCACCAAGAGCATCGACTGCACCTTGTCTTGCTACTGGGTCAGAGTGTTCAAGTGTTTGCAGAAGTGCAGGAATTGCCTCCTCGCCTATCTGTGAGAGCGTTTCTATTGAACGATACCGAACTCTCCAATCCGGGTCTTCAAGTGTGTTTACGAGAGTTGGAATCGCCTCCTTGGAGCCCTTTCCAATCTCACGTATCGCCTGCGCAGACGCTGTTCTTACTGTCCAGTCTATGTCTCGTAGACAATCAACAAGCTGCGGAATCGCTGAATGGGCACCCGGGCCTAGCTTCCCAAGTGAGTTGGCTGCTTCGGTTCGTATTTCAGCGCTGTGGTCAGTCAATGCCGTACTTAATGCTGCAATAGCATCATCAGTTGCAACACCTAT
>CAYPUO010000295.1:0-4755 GCA_964413775.1 uncultured archaeon | reverse complement strand
GTCCTGAGACATAGTGGTTGTAACATGGCAACTATGCTACGGTCCCCTCAAACAGCCCTAGAACTAGTGAATGCCTTGGTTCTCGAAGGGCCTCGGTCTCTTTTCTGAAACTCTCATACTCAATTGGATGCATGATCATGAATGTGTCTGAATTGTGCTCGCTCCCTTTTTCGATCTGGTCTGAAAGAAGCGAAATGAATGCTGGTTTTGTTTTTGGATAGACTGTCGTACACCATTCACGGTCTTCGCCATCCATTCTCTGAAATCCCAAGGACACACCGCTGACGCTGCCTTCAACTTCTGCAACTGAGAAAGAGACCTCCGCCATCTTTAGAGCAGCATCCCCAGATGCATCGAGCGCATACCAGTGGTAGATGATTGCGTTGTGAGGAATAACACTTGGATCCGCTATTATGGTTCTCATCGCTTCAGACGGTGCCAGAGACCGCACCTGTCCGCCTTTTGGTTTCTTGGCCAGTGGACTAAGTGGCCCGAACCAGTTTGCGGCGACCGTCTGCAGATTCTTCATGCCAATACTCTCTGCTAGGTGGACCGGAATCGGATTTTCGAGTGAAGCGGTCAGTTTCATCCTTTTGGCTCCTAGCCTCTTTGCAAGTTTCCTCAGTTGGTCAGTGATGACTCTGGCATACCCCTTGCCTTGGTACTCCTGCTGTGTTCTTAGTCCTTCAAGCCATGCAGTCTTCCGGCCCTCGATAAGCCGAACGCATCCCAATGATGCAATGTTTCCGTCGACCTCGACGCAGATGGGATGGCAACTATCATCAGAAAGCCACTCCTCAAACATCTTCGGCAGATGATCATGTCCACCCCAGGTGTTCTTAGCTATAGCAAGGATAACATCTCTGTCCCCCTCGCAAAGCGGCCTAGATATGAATTTCTCTTCCATATTCGTCAGCTTTCTGTTTTGTAGGCTGTTACTAGTTACCACATGGATATTAGGCTAGTGTCTGAAACATCGGAAGTAGCAACTGGTTGCCCGAGGCGTGATTGGGTGCGGAAAGAGCAGCACTGCTCTTGGCATAGGTTCCTGCATCGGCACGCTCTGCAATCAAATGGTAAAGCCTGATGTGCTTTTTCTACAAAGAGATATATCTAAGTAGCTGACGGGTGAATATGAAAGGCATGCGGGACGCAGACAAAGATACAACAAGCACGTCTAGTGACCAAGATGCTCTGGGTGCTTTTTACGTAATAGGTGAAGAGCCAAACGAGGTTATGTCTGGCTTGATTGCACTGGAAGATGGCATTCACGAGTTTTGTGAAACCGTGTTTGAGGAAATGGAGTTCACTCTACAGGTTGAGGTAAAAGACCAGAAGGCGTACAGCTTGTTCTATGTGGACACTGGTGATAAGGACACTCTAAAACGCGTTGTTGACGATTCGGCTTTTGAGGAGCTGAAGAAGATGGATAAGATATTCCTGATGATGCTTCATCAGAGCATTAATGTGAAGGATGTAGAGTCTAACCCTCGGCTGAAAGACTGGCTAGAGGAAACAGATGACTTCTATTAGGAAGCATTCTTGTTCTCAGCTTGTCTTATGTTTGAGAAAAGATCCACTTCGGTACTCTGCGAATGCAGTCTGGAGCTCTTCTTGCGTATTCATCACGATTGGTCCTCTCCATGCGATAGGCTCATGGATGGGTTTTCCTGATACCAGAAGAAAACGCACACCATTGTCCTTCGTCGTGACTCTAACTTCATCACCATCTGAGTATAACATGAGGGTTTCGCCGTCGGTGCTAATGTCTTGAGCGGCATCGAAGACACCATTGCCCTCAAAGACAAATGCAAACGAAGTGTGACCCGGAGCAATCGAATGTGTAAACTCCTTATTGGGGTCCATCAGAACGTCAAGATATTGAGGTTGAGTAGCAACATCTTGAACTGGACCTCTTGTGCCATTCACCGACCCCGCAATGACTTTGATACTAACGCCTTGGCTCGGCTGAACCACTGGCATGATCTCGTGTGTGACATCGCGATACTTGGGCTCCATCATCTTATGCGATGCGGGAAGATTCGCCCAGAGTTGAAACCCTTTCATTCGGCCGTTTGAATCTCCCTCAGGCATTTCTTCATGGATAATGCCTGACCCTGCTGTCATCCACTGGACATCGCCGGGACCGATAACACCTTTGTTTCCAATGCTGTCACCATGCCTTACATGACCATCAAGCATGTAGGTTATGGTTTCGATGCCGCGATGCGGATGCCATGGAAATCCTGCTATGTAGTCATTTGGGTCATCCGAGCCAAAAAAATCCAGCAGGAGAAAAGGGTCCATGAGCTCTGTTTCGTAGTATCCGAAGACTCTCCTCAGTTTGACTCCCGCGCCGTCCTGAGTAAGGTTGCCTTTCCAAGATTTTTGTACTCCACGTACAGAAGTCATTACATCAGTCTCCATAGCTCATGAAAGCTGAGACTACTACGTGGTTAGGCTAATACATCTTGGTATAGGTGAGCTTTGCCCTTTGAAGCACAGCTATTATCCCGCAGTAACTACTGACTCAATCCTCTTTTGGAGCTCATGGTTTCTTCAGTGAAGATATCCAATTCAGGACGGTTTCATTGAATTTCCCTGCTTGTTCCAACATCACTGCATGTCCAGCTTGAGGAAGGACAACCATCTTGGAGGTCTGGACCTGTTGATGCATGTATTGAGAGTACTTCATGGGTGTCATCTGGTCGCTTTCGCCCACGATGATTAGCGCAGGAATCTCAATCTCGTTAACTCTGTCCATGAGATTGAACGCATCGCACACCGCGAAGTCGCGAGTGATAACCTCCACTGGGCATTTTCTTACCTCTGCCTGAGAGGCAGACACGACTTCCTGCGATGTCGATTTATCAAACATGAATTGAGCTACTGCCTTTACATACCGCTCGAAGTCATTCTCTAGCATTTCAAAGATCGCTGGACTCACCCTCAGCTTGCTCCCTGTCCCCACAAGCACAATCCCCCTAAGCAATTCTGGGTGCTGCAGAGCGAAGGTCTGAGTCAGAGCTCCTCCCATCGAGTGTCCGGCCAGAATAGGCTTTGAAAAGAGGCTAACAACAGATTCGATATCGTGGAGATATGAGTCGAAGACATCTCTCTCTCGTCTGAGAGCAGTGGCTCCATGTCCATTGAGGTCTATGGAAACGACATGCATCTTGGTTGAGAGCCCACGAAGCTGCATTATCCATGTTGCAGAAGAGCCTCCAGCTCCATGAACAAAAATGATTGTTTCATCGTTAGAGGTTCCGGACTCCTCGTAGTGCACAGTCATGGCATGCCTGCTGAGCTAGTGACCTTTGAGTCTTTGGGTAACGATAATAGCAGTCTGCCGCCAAAGGCGATTGGCACTCCTTACGTAAAGGAGAAAAAGGGATAGAGTCTCTAATCAGTGGAAAGCAAGAAACGGTAGCTAAGCTTAAAAGAAGTAAACGGTGTAGGATAGTCAAGTTGATATCAGTTCATAATAGGACATCATTAATGCTATGCATTATTGGCGGCCTCTCAATGATTGTATCGGGTGTCATCAGCACGCTAGAGTACATACCCGCACTACGAGATGGAATCAACGATGTACTGAGCCACTCGGGCATCATCCCTTTTGAGCTTATTATGGGAATCCTAACTGGTCTTACTGTTATCGGTGGCCTAGGTGTTATCATAGGAGGCGCAGTACTAACGAGCAGGCATGTTGATGGTGGCAGAATCCTCATCACAATCTCAATGGGTATGGGGGCCCTAAGTCTTGTTATGAGTCTTGTACAGCTGGTCTGGGCGGGTACGTTGATAATGCCTCTGTCAGTCCAGCTGACTCAGTCTATAGGGTGGATTGGAGCAATGTTAGCTATCGTCGCGGGCACGATTTCAGAACAACAGCCAATCATCAACAAAGCCTAGATATCGAACACTGAAACTGAGGCCTCGAGGTTCTTTGCGACTTGTATACATTCACGCATGACGCTTGACTTATCCTGGTCCATCGGAATAAAGGCACACACAAACCACACACCCTTTCCAGTTCCCACTACAAGGCTTGTTGCGCCATCGGGATTAATCGCGACAAGACCATGCGAGTCAGCAAAGGCAACAATCAAGGGCATGTATCTAATCGTCAGGCTCTGGAGCTGTCCATTCCACGCTTTGATGATCTGGTCGACCTCGTCTTTTTCCATCTTCATGTTGTCTGTTGAATATCCAATAGCACGTTCGTACGTAGCAGCGCATGCCCCAGAAATGAATTCGAAGTTCGACAACATGATTTCGATGCTTCTTTTGATTCGCAGAGCCATCGGGATTTCAACAATGCTTTCGCGTGTATCTTGAAATAGATTCCTCGTACCACTGCCAACTATGTCGCGGATATCACGGACTGGCCAGCATTATTGCCGTTAAAAAGAGCATGCCTCTGCTATGAAGCTCATCGTTACTAATCCATGACGATATTCTATGATTTGAAACTGAGAATCCGTGGCGTAAGGCAACACTCTCAAGGTCAGGACCCGTCAACTCCGATGAAACAAGGTGATAGAGAAACCAATCATCTGTACCCTGTTGCTTGATCCTGCAGGTAATATTGACTGCAGTACCGTTGTCAAGTGTCACGGAGAACCTCTTTCCAATCGACTGCCTAATATTCGCGTGCTGGCCAAATACGCCTCTCAACACTGCAAGCGTGTATGCGGTGGCTGGTGATGGGAGAAAAGCCCACGACCAGAATACATAAGCAAAGATCATGAT
>CAYPUO010000294.1:0-4770 GCA_964413775.1 uncultured archaeon | reverse complement strand
CTTCATCCCATTCCAACCGAGATCCTGCGGTATTCACTAATCGGTAGGTGACCTTAGCGTCATAGTATGCAGTATTTGTGTTTACGATCTTTGGGTCGATTTTCTGAGCAGAGTCCATCTCCATGAGAATGTGTAGCTTCTCATCGTCTGGAGTGTCAAAGGGGTCCTCTTTCATCTTCTGCCAGACTGTCGTCTCATTTGCCTCAACGCCAGTCAAATCTATCTTCTGACGCGAATACCTAGCATTCGCCCTGGCCATCCTTGTCGCTATCGAGATAAGATTATCCAGCATTGAAACGCTAATCGGATCTGTGGACGAAGCTTGCCCCCAGCACTCTCCTACGAGCGCACGTGCTACAGTACCAGCTCTACCAGACTTCTGCATGCGTCTGAGCGATCCGTTGACGACTGAGATGGATGTCGAAGCAACATCTTGATGCCTAATGTCGGCAAAGGATACGTCGGAATCTTGAAGGTTCTCAATGCTTTTTGACATTTTATCGAGCATGGCGGCTACCTAAGGGCCCAGAAATAGCAGCCCTAAAATAAGGATTGCCTAGCACGCATCCTCCATCTTTGGTATCAGGAATGGACGTTTCTGGTCACAGACTGATGCTCACCCCAGCCCTACTCTTCCTGCAAGAAACCTCTCCTAACAGCCTCATCTATTAACCATGATGCAAATCGCCAGAGTACTTCTGAGCCTTCATTCATTGTTTCGTTTCTTTTGACCACTTGTGAACGAGTGACCCCATGCTTTTGCCATGCCACGCCCTCAGTGTTGAAGTTCAGAATTAGTGGTTGAAGCCGGTCCATTGATGCAGCGAACTTAGCCTCTTCGGTTGTTCCTTCCTCAAACTCGTCCCATATCTGTCTGAACTCCGTTTGTTGGTCTTCCGGAAGCAGACCGAATAGCCGCTCAGCAGCCGCAAGTTCGCGTTGTTTCTTGTCCTTCATCGCGGCATAGTCATAACAAAATGTATCGCCTGCATCGATTTCCACAAGATCATGAATGACTACCATCATAATGACCCTCATAGAGTCAAGATGGTCTGCATTGGAATACTCAAACAGAAGCATGGCCATCAGTGCCAAGTGCCAAGAATGCTCTGCATCGTTCTCTTGACTGCGGTCTACAGTCAGATTTGTCTGCCGTAACACTCTCTTGAGTTTATCAGCTTCAACAATGAATCTCAGCTGTTTGCTCAGCCTTTCATTCACCATCATAGCTTCATGATACTACTCGATCTGAGATATCAATTCTTCGGACAGCCAAAAGCTCCGTTCTCCACGGGAGGTGGCGGGTTCGTGGGAAATCGTGGTAGGAGGGGGGAGTTTCGTAATTGAGGGCATGTAACGAAAAACTAGCCCACGCACCCGCCTTGCATATTCATCCCATGTTGAAGTAAGTATGCTCTCACACACCTACCAGATAAAGTTACTTAAAATAAACTCCTCCATACTTCTTATTAACCTTTTCTTTGGGGACCATTTTTGTTGTTTTTTTGTATTGCGTTATTATAAGGGGCACCTAAGTTGCTATTTGTAATTAATTTCTTGATTTAGTTACGGGATGTGCCTGCAATAGTGGTTCCTGATGTAATTTTTCACCAGAAATCTTTAACATGCTTTAAGATTTGACACAGAGTAAATTAAGAGCAATGGAGAAAAAGTAAAGATGGCACAAGGCCATCTTATTCTGAACTTCATTTAGCTACAAATGGCCTTGAAATGCTCTCCTCTTCAACCTCATTCGGCTTGTGTTTGTTGCGCCAGACATCAAGCGGCTGAGAGAACTTCTCTTCAACCCTTGACCTATGGATTGTATTCATTGTACAGAATGGGATTATTCTGCCATCAGGGACCGCGTAGTTCACATCGCAGTGTTGCACACGTTCGAGGTCGAAGTTATACGGATCCTGAAAATGCATCATTCCAAGCATGATGATCCGGCGCATGAACTTCGCAAGGGAGTCATAGTCACCTCTGCTCAGAAACGCGCTCAGAAGATCTTTCAGAATGCCTTTCTTCTTGAAGTGACGAGCACCAGCGGCTAGCTTTGCCTTTGCTCTCTTACTAGCGCCTCGTTTCCCATCTGCATAGAGATTAGAAATCTCTTCCAAGAGCCCGATGAATGCATCCACGTTAATAACATCTGTAATGGGTTTGTAGGAACCGTCGTCTTCGATGTAGAGGAACGTGGACATTCCACAGGCAAAGTGGGAACTCAGCTCAAGTTCTGGACCTCCCTTCATTAGTCCAAGGGCACGACCTACAGGCATCATGGCGGGAACTGGATACCAAGCATCTGCGGGGATTGCTCCATTAGTCTGCTCATCAATAAGATGGATTGCGTCAGGGATAGTGATTCTCATCTCATCCCGGGCTGCGCGGTCAATCCGACCAGTGATGCTGACAGGCTGAAAGTTCACACATCTAATGACATCGCGGTTCTCTACAGCAAACTCAACAATTCTACCGAGCTGATCGCTGTTAACACCTCGGACAACAGTCGGTACTAGGACTATAGATTCCATGCCGACTTCGCGGGCATTCTGGAGTGCTTGCTTCTTGATGGGAAGAAGGTTGCTTCCTCGAGCCGTGATATATGGCTCAGGAGTGACACCATCAAACTGCATGTAGATAGTTGAGAGACCTGCATCTCTGAGTTCTTGAAGGTATTCTTTGCTCTTGCCAACGCGGATACCATTACTTGCAATCTGGACGTGCCTAAAGCCCAGTTCCTTTGCCCATTTGATGTATTTTGGCAGGTTCTTACTTACGGTGGGTTCACCGCCTGCAAACTGAAGTGCTGGAGCTGGCACAGGCAAATTGCCCCTGAGGTTTTTCATCATATCCAATACCTCATCTTCAGTGGGCTCATAGACATTGCCGCCTTCCGCAGCTACAGCAAAGCAGATTGGACAACGGAGATTGCAGCGGTTGGTAACGTCGAGGAGGGCAAGTGCAGTATGCGACTTGTGCTCAGGACATTGACCACAATCCTCAGGGCACCCCTTGACAGTCTTGGTACGGGGATTGTCCAACCCAACAGACTTGTACCACCAAGTCTGTGCTCTCTTGAACATCTCCGTGTCTCCCCAATAGACATCAGTGAATTCCCCATGCTTCTCGCAGGTCTTCTTGTACATGACCTTGCCATTCTCTTCATACAAGGTAGCATCAATAACATGAACTTCATCGTTTGCTAAGAGACACTCAGGACAGATGGACTGAGTAGTGTAAGGCAATTCATGTGGCTCATATTTCTCGACATGGTACCTTGAGATAGGGTTTGCATCGTCATATGTGATGCGTTTCTCAGGCACCGGTTTCACTTTATCAGCAACCATAATTGTCTACTCCATAATAATATAGAACCACCACTGAACAGGGTGGTATTATCTGAAACGAAACCGAATTTCTGTGGATATAACCTTTGTCCGATGTTTCAGAGTATGAATAGGGAATAGACAATTCATTCCTCAGTCTGAAGGATAAAACCCTCTTTGAATCTCCCTCGGGCCAAGCTCTTTGCAAGCTTCTGTGTTTCTAGGAGACCGGAATCAACTTTCCTGTGTTCAATAAACGCCTCGAGTGCCTCATAGATATCGACAATCTCATCAATGTCGCCAGTCTCCAGAAGCTCCTGCGACTCCTCTACAATCTTCTTTCTGATAAAGAGATCCAATTCGTCACCCGCCGCTTTGCGAATCTGAGCCTTCCCGCCGGAGTTACGGATTATCTCTGGAATCCCATCGCGAACCAGTTTTTCTCTTGCCACCATCAATACCTCTGGATTTGTTATAGGACTAAAGCAACCTCAATCTGTTCTCTAGCCTGAGTAACGAACTCCTGAATAGCCTCTTGAAGATCGCTGGGAATGTCACTGGTCCAAGGCTCAGTAGCACCCCTCTCGACACCATCCATCATTGAAGCAAAGGGCAGAAAGCGTGCTTTAAACTCAGAATCGAAACTAATCGATCCTACCCATTGCCCCTCCTTAACAACTTCATACACTGGCTGAAACGATTCCATCGTATCAGGTCCAACGGAGACCCAGTAGAAGGACATCCCATTAAAACTCGCAGGGTTCCCAAGACCAATTACATAGCTATCCATAGTTGCTGCTGCAGTCTTAAGTCCGTAGAGAATACCAATCCTACAATTAAGGCATTGGTTGAACTCAAGTCCGTCGCCATTGGGTTGGAGATACGCAATGCCGTTCTTCTCAATGTTGTCATCATTGCAGAGAGGACATAAGTTCATGCCCCATCTGACCTCTATCTGGTCCTTGAAAGGACCTTCCAAGAATCTGGTTCTTGCCTCACTGAAAGCATTTCGAACTGCACTAGGTCCATCTTCGTCCATCTTCATTCGTACAACGCGAAACACTTCAAGGAGATCTTGCCACCTGACATTGAAGATGATATCTGCCAGTTGGCTCAGAGAACGCTCTTCCAGGTTTGCCATTCGGGATCAGCCTCAAACGAATTCTTAATCACTCACTGTAGATGCCTACGCCAATTAAGTCTTGAGCGGGCATCCTCATGCGTCAAATGCTCATGGTTCCTTAGCCTAAGATTTTTAACTGAGCAGACCTCGGGATGCAGTAACTAACTAGGTGAAAAAGGATGGATTGCCAAATTCGTTAGCACGTATGAACGACCTTGTAGTCTGTCCTACGATTATACACCTGATGGTTTTCTTGATGGGTATTCAAAGCAGCACGAGATGAAACTGTGGACGAGCGCCCCAACCAGAGATAAC
>CAYPUO010000293.1:0-4776 GCA_964413775.1 uncultured archaeon | reverse complement strand
GAGGATTGCTAGTGGAGCTATAATCATGGGCAAGATAAAGAAGCCGACCACAAAGGCAGCGTTCGTTCCATAGAAGATGCGCCATCTTAGCGGGACTGATGTTGTAGTTTCTCCCATGAGATGGACAGAGTTTGCCAGCCTGTATCTTGAGTAGTATATTAGTCCCCCCCATGTCAACGAGAAGATTGCTGGAGTTGCAACATACTGGAACAAAAAGTTGTAGTAGGCATCAGCGAAAGGTGTCATGTCGAATGGCAGCAATAGCATGAGCAGAAAGAAGTAGATAGGCCCCACTATCGCCAGTATTACTACTACAAGACGTGTAAACATCCAGTCTGGTGCCACCGTTTCTCACGCTTGACTAATCATCGTATCTCATATAAGTATGGCCGCGTTATGTCTAGGTGCCATACAGGAGTTGGAGATCATTGTATAAACGAAAGCTAGCCGCTGCGGGCTTCCTGCGTAAGAACAAGCTCATCATTGGACTAGACATAGTAGGACATATGTCTGGTGGAGCATCTGAGCGTGAACAGGAAAGGTCACGGGTCGAAAAACAAGCGATTAAGGTGGTAGAGGCGACTTCCGATTATGCGGTCGCATACAAGATCAATCGTCAGCTTACTCTTCCTCTCGGCCTGTTCGATGGTATACCACGTATCCTTGATGCTATCCATAATATTGGGCTTACAGCAATCATGGACTGCAAGATAAACGACATCGGTAACACAAATGCTCACATTGCACGTTACTACTTTGACGCGGGCTTCGATGCAGTCATCACGAATCCATTTGTTGGCTGGGAAGGTGGTCTTGATTCAGTATTCAAGACTGCACAGGATTTGCAGCGTGGAGTCATAACTCTCTGCTACATGTCGCATCCGGCAGCGGCTGAGGGATATGGGCTCTATGCATCTGACAATCCCAAAGGGAAGAATGCCGAACCAATGTACCTTAAGTTTGCAAGACTTGCAAAGAAATGGGATACGGATGGCGTCATCGTAGGTGCAACCTATCCTGAGAAGATCAGAGAGGTGCGCGGGATACTTGGCGACGAGGTTCCCATCATGAGTCCGGGGATTGGTCCCCAAGGAGCAAGTGCGCGCGATGCACTTGACGCAGGTGCCTCATATGTTATAGTGGCTCGCTCGATATGTGATGCCGAGGACCCCGCCTCTGCTGCAAGAAGCATAGCCGAAGAAACTCGTTGAGCAGAGCCTTTCAGATGTACAAGTGTGGGCATTGATTCTCATATAAGGTCGCCATTTGCCCTTCCATCTTCCAAACAGATATAGGCAAATTCAACAACGATATTCTTGCATGATGTACAGACGTGTACAGTACATTACTGTACATTCAGAAGCCGTGCACGCCGCCTATAGTCTCTTCCCACCCCAATGGAGCAAACGCATATGGCCAACAATCGTGGATACAGCTTCTCCAGTTGGACTTCTTTCATTGAGGAGTCCCAGATTCGTGCCTTGTTGAAATACAAAGTCAAGTACTATTTTGCCGGTGGAAAACCCGGCATCATGCCCACCGATACTTTTGCCAAGATCATGCAGGACCTCAGTGTGAGGTATCTGGAGGATCCTAAGCTTGCTCTTGACGATTTCAACTATGGACCGACTGGTGGGGAGACATGGTTTCTGAAGACACTTGCAAAGAGGCTCTGTAAGGTCCGATCAATCCCAATCGACTGTGATGAGGGATGGGATAATGTGTCAATTACCAATGGGTCTCAGCAGGCGCTGTATGCTCTCCTTGATACATTGATTGATCCTGGAGACGTTATCATAACACCTTCTCCATCCTACCTCGGATTTCTCGTGCCAGCCGTGAAGCTCGGCGCACGTGTGATCACCGTTCCTACAGATTTGGATGGCATGATCCCAGAATATGTCGAGAAGGCCATCTATGTTTCGAAAATCAAGTTTGGGAAGAATCCAGATCTCCTCTATGTCGTTTCTGATTCTGACAACCCAAAGGGCACGACACTTCCTCAGAAACGTCGCCAGGCCCTATTTGACATCTGTGAGAGTCATAATGTACTCATAATAGAAGACTCTGCTTATGCCGAGATTCAGTTCAAGGAAACCCCCAAGCCAATAAAGGCGCTTGACAAGGATAACCAGCGCGTCGCATACTTGGGGACTACCAGCAAAGAGGCGGCAGTACTAAGAGTTGGATATTCAGTTATGCCGCCAACTATCAGAGATCAAGTGCTGAAAGACAAAGGATACCTTGACCTTTGCACATCAACCTTTGTGCAGAGAATCCTCAATGAGTACTATATGAATTACATTGACGAAGCGATGCGCAGGGCAATACCTCTGTATAAGCTCCGGTATGAGGCCATGGCGAAAGCAATGGATGCATCCTTCCCGGCAGGCGAGCGGACAGACCCAACAGGCGGATTCTTCATCTGGTGGCAGAGTGAGAACCCTAACTTCGATAGCAGAAAGTTCATGGAGAAAGTTGCTATCCCCAACGACCTGCTCTATGTACCAGGAGGGCCGTTCTATCCCCTTGCTGGATACGCTCTCACTGGAAATGGGAATGACCTCAAGGCCAGTAAGCCCGAGTCCAATACGATGCGACTTGGCTTTTCATATGCTCCTCCTGATATAATCTCCGAAGGAATAGAGAAACTCGGACATCTCTTGTCTGAGAATCTCTGAGTAGTGTCTGTGAAATCTGAACTAGTCTTTGAGGTTTCACTCACACTACAAAATTGACAAACAGTGTTGCCCCATGTTTCATTCCCTCAATGTAGGCTCGTTGGTAGGGCCCAAAGAGGTCTGCAAGGCCCGAGTTCAGAGCCCATTCAACCCATGACCACGATGATTCCTGCGCCACCTTTTCCTCTGCATACTGACCATAGGCCCAGCTGAGATACCGCTCGAGGTCCAATCTGACCATCATGTCCTCAGATACTGTCTTGGGATCGCTAGATTCGATCTTGTCTGAGAGGTTCTTATGTGCCTCATTCAGTTTCTCATGCGTTTCCTGAATGAGCGATGCTATCTCAGATAGCTGGTCATTCATCTCCTCTGCTCTGTTCTTCTTCCTGGACCGTGCTACCTTTCCTAGGAGTTTGTAGAGCTCCGCACGATGAAGCACCGGGAATTCCCTCTCATGCAGTGTCTTTCCAAGGTCCTCATTCCAAGGTGTGTTAAAGAACACACGTGGGTACTTGATGTACATGGGGAAGGGAAGTCTGAGCTCATTGGCTATGGGAATGACTTGGGCATAATAGGCAGTCTCGCCTGGGCCCCCCGCATGGGCAAGGACTGGTATTGAGGTGTCCACGATGAATTGCCTTGTATCGACCCGTGGTGACAGATTGTGTGCAACATCACTCAGATCCGGAGCAGCGCTAGAAACCTCGATTTCTATCATTTCACCACAGCTCGGGCACTTGCCTTTAATAACACTCGAACTGCCCTTCTCAACAAAGGACATCTCCGTCCTGCTTTTGTGACAAGAGTCGTTCTCACACTCATAGTAGAATGGAACGTAGTCATCGCCTCTTGATCCAATTCCTGGTTCAAACCCATGTGCAATAATGAGTTCAGTTATGTCGTTGTGTTGCCTGACAAACTTCTGGCGTGTTTCTCTTTGTATGAGGAGTTCCATGCCCAAAGCCCATAGTTCTCGTACTTCTGGATCGGACGCAGTGAGGAGTGGGATTCCAAGGTTTCCTTCAATATTGAAAAGATGGGCATAGATTGATGCGGCCCATTCTCCGAGGCTCTGTGAGTTGATAAATGAGTGCTTGAGAACAGTGAGAGCTCTCTCAAGACGCTCTTCGAGGAGCAGTTTTGCCTTGCTTTCAACCACTTTGAATAATGGACGATACCCAGCCCGTATGTTTTCACAAGTTTCCTCAAACCACTGATAGTCTGGCAGAGGCAATGCGCTAACGGGGCTAAAGCCGTATTCCTCATCTACGGGCAAGCTTACGAGAGTACCTCCAGAGCCCATTAGAGGAGTTCTCATGTGAGTGAGTTCATTCTGTACGATGTCGTAGTCCGCCACACAAAAGAAAGGTGCTAAGGGTCTCTCCGGAGTAGAGTTCTGGGCAGCAACTCGTTCCGCTGTCACTGCCTTGTTCAGTATGTAGATTGGTCCACCCAAGACGACAGACTGATGTGCGGACTCAATTGCTCCCTCTTCGATATGGTCAATGTTCGACTGGACTTGGGGTGTGAGCGCACCAAGCTGTCGGTTTATTCGTGTGAGTGCATTCTTGACTTTCTTCATGCGGCTCTCTGAGTGCCATCCGGCTTCTGAGTAGTGTTCCATCAAACTTGAAATGCGGTTCTCAAGACTACCAAAAGCAAGTGGAGGGCTCGAATAGAGTTTCTCTGCAAGTTCTCTGCTGTCATTGTGCCAAATGTAGTTCTCGTATACTGAATTGACAGATGCGTCCGTCAACCTATTCACCTACTCTCAAGGACTGAGTTGTAGACCTTTTCATACTCCGGGACGATCTTTCGGGCATCGAACTCTGTTTCGACGCGCTTTCGTCCTGCCAGCGCGTATTTCCTTCTGAGTGCATCGTCTTCCAGTATGTCTATGATTGCCTGTGCAAACTCGTCCTGTCCGAATCCTTTTGTAACCATGCCATCAATTCCGGGACGGACAAGTTCGGGGATACCCCCCGCAGGAGTTGTAACAACTGGCAGGCTGCACGACATCGCTTCAAGCAATACGAGTGGCATGCCCTCCTGAGTCGAGTTGAGCAGGAAGACATCTGCAGAGCACATTATC
>CAYPUO010000292.1:0-4778 GCA_964413775.1 uncultured archaeon | reverse complement strand
TTATAAACTAGCGGTTCCGGGTAATGTCAGTTTGCGGGAAAATCTCTCGAACATCCAGTTTGAAAGCATTAGGTTTATTTCGTTTTGTGTATTCTCTGACTATATAATACTAAGAGAGACCATCTCAGATGACTGACCAAATCCTTTACATGAAATACGAGTTTTTCAGCATTAAAGGATTCATTACTGGGGCATGTGTAATAGCAGCATCTCTGGTTCTCGAGTCGCTCGTTAGTTTTCCTCAAGCGTGGACAGAACAACCATTCTCCTACGTTGCACTGATTGTTGCATCAGCATTCATTGTGGGCATTGCGTCGGGGAGCGTGTTGGTATTCCTCTTCCCGCCTGACCAGGATGTCATTGGCCTTGCAGGAATGGGAAGTGACGATTTGACGCAGCACATAGCGCTCTTTCTGGTGATTCTATCACTAGTGCAACCAATCCTTTCAGGCTTTATTTTCTTCTACGGGTATTTTGGAGCAGACCCCTTTGTCTTTGTCTGGGTAATTGTTGGCTTTGGTGCACCATCCGCGGGATTCGCGGCCGCAATGTATGATCGCTCAAAAGCCATTGCCAATGACCTTGAGGACTACTTCTCTCGACATGAGATACTGGACCTAAGCAGCTTGGAGTGGCTCTATGGTCTGGGCCCGCGGACAGCTGTATACCGAATGGGCATGCTAGAGAGTGCAGCTGAACGAGTGAGGGGCCTGACACTTCGTGGCCACCAGATAGTAAAGGAAACCGATCAGTTCGCTATAAGTCAATGAAGTCCGGTTCTATGTGGGATGGCGCTTCTTCATGTGAGCCGCAAGTCCTTCTTCGGTCCATGCCACCCAGTTGCATTTCAGGCAAGTCAACTTCCGGCTCCCAAATCCAAAGCGAGGAGAAGGTTTCTCTTCAATCTCGTATATTGTGCCACCATAGCCGCTACATTTCTTAGTAACTATCCTGAAACGCTTCTTGAAGCATTCCTCGCAAATGCCATGTTTTTTCATTTCGTCAACCATAAAACTATCTTCGAGCGTCTTAGCTACAGGTAGCGTCCCCAATGTATTCCCACAGCTCTCGCATTCATCTCCAGATATGGTGTCCGACTTCCTCTTCAATTAGCACTAATGTGCGCTGTTCATCGCTCACAGACAGTTGCCTTATTTCTCTTATCAGTAGATTGCCAGTCAGTGGACGCGACATTGTGTAGGAATGTCTACAACAATGCGGTATAAAACTCTGATGCTGTCCTGAATACGTCGGTTGTGCCTTCTCCAGTAAGACAGGATGTTTCGATGAAAGCGACGGGGTGAAGGCGGTCTTCTACGCCCAGCTTCTTGGACAAGGTCTCTGCCATCCTAAAACCTTCCTCACTTGTAACAGGGGGTTCGAGTGGGTCAGGATTTCCTGCATCTCGAATGTCCTTCTTGTTGCCCACAATCACAACGGGAGGGATCTCCTCATGTCTTACTATCGTATCACGTAACCAGAAATCGATGCTCTCGAAGCTCCATCTGTCTGAAACCGCGTAGACAACGATAACGACATCTATGTCTGTATAGAACTCCTTTCTCGACACTCTTGCACTTGCGGCATCATCGAAGTTCCAAACATTCAAGTTAACTCGATAGTCAGTGAGCTGGAATACGCCTGACTTAATGTACTCTCCTCCGGGGCCCTCCTCTCCTTCTTGAGGCCTTAAGTCTGCCTTTTCCATGAGGCTATGTTTTCCGACTCCGTCCTCTCCTAGGATCACAACCTTGGCACTCACTAGAGGTTTGACTGCATACTCAGATGTCTTCCTGTACTTCGGTGATGTTGCTTCTTCAAGCGTCTTTGAACCGGTAACAAGTGGGACTTGCTCTTTAGTCGTGTCTTCTGCCTTAGCAGGAGTTGTGGCCTCGGCCGGTGGGGCCGGTTCCGATTCTGCTTTCACTTCTGCCACGGGTTCAGATGGAGCTGTTTCTGAAGGCGTGGAAACTTGCAACGGGTCCGTCGCCATGGAGTGATCTGATGCGATTACCTCTTGAGTACCTTCGATGGAGACCTTGATCAGCGGCTTGGATTCAACTGGTTTCTCATCAGGCGTTGAAGCCATAAATGAGTCACTTAGGGCATCTACCGTGGAGAGTGCCTCCTCAATTGCTGGCATGTCTTTCTCAGAAATTACCGTGACCTCTCCTGTCTTCATTTTGAGTGGTTTTGCTTGTTCTTCTATCTCGATGCTGGTTTTTTCGGTCTGTGTAGGCTTAACCGGCACGGGTACCTCAGCTGGCTCGCGATTGGACTGCATAGTCGGAGGAGGAGTGGCTTCTTTGGGCTGTACATTTTCCTTCTCTTCGCTATACACTTGTTGAGAGATGATTCTTTTTGCACGTGGAACCCCGATCTTGACAAGCACATCCTCGAGTTCTCCGGGTGGGAATCTCTTTCCCCGTGAACGCATGTAGAGTTCAAGATCTTCTAGCACTTCCCCAAATGACCTGTTTCGAACTGGTATCTTCTTCTTGATGACTCCTTTGTCTCGTACTTCTACAAAACCTGGGAGTAATGTGACTGCAATAGTAGTGCCAGGTACTCTCAGACGTTCCCATCTCCGATGTTCCTTTTGTCTTTCAGCACGTCTGACGGACTTAACTGTTTCGTGAATGAGTCTCTCTTATCCTGGCCGACAGAAAGAATTATGTCTAGCTACTATCGCTTCAGGAGTGAGCTTACAATGACAGAAATCAATTTTCGGGATTATGTAGAGGTTATCAAGGATTGGCCAGAGAAAGGTAAGGCTGTTTGCGATATCAGCCGTCTTCTTGAACATCCAACTGTATTCCATGAAGCTGTTGTACGACTGGCGCGCCCATTCCTTGACGTGCAGCCGAACAAAGTAATTGGTATCGAGCAACGTGGTCTTGCCCTTGGCAGTGCCGTTGCATATTACTTGGGCTGCGGAATAATCCCTGCTCGCTCCATAGCATACCTTCCTGAGGACTACAGCAGACCTGTGGAATTCATCCCAACAGAGCGACTTGCAGACAGAAGGCTTGCACTCGTTGCAGAGTCAATCGACGCTGGAGACCGAGTGGCAATAGTAGACGACTGGCTAGTCCAAGGGACGTCTGTCCTTGCGGTAGAGAAGATAGTCGAGAAGATGGGTGCTCAGATTGTTGGCGTCGCCTGTGTTATTAACAATCTAACCGAAGCTAGAAGGAAGCTGCTTGGTCGTCCTGAGATCCATTCTCTAATTGAGAATCTTGAGGTCGATCTATTCCAGCCTGTGGACTAGGAGTGTTCATATAGACTTCTAACTCCTAAGTTGGCTTACTCGTGCTTTGCTAGAGAGATGATTTGGAGACCCAGCAAGGGTCTCCAGCAATGTTCTATTATTCTTCTGCGGTCCTAAGTTCTCTTCTGAGTACCTTTCCTACCTGAGTCTTGGGCAAGGTCTGAACAAACTCAACATCTGTTGGAACCTTGTAGACTGCCATCTTCTCCTTACAGAATGCACGAATCTCATCAATAGTGGCAGTCTGACCAGGTCGGAGTACGATGAATGCCTTTACGGTTTCCCCACGTGTTTCATCCGGGATGCCTATGACAGCGGCCTCCAAGACCTTTGGATGTTCGAAGAGGACTTCTTCAACCTCATTGGGCCACACCTTGTAGCCTGATGCATTGATGAGGTCTTTCTTTCTGTCAACTATGTAGGTCCAGCCATCTTCGTCCATCTTTGCTATGTCACCAGTGAAAAGCCATCCGTCTTTTGAAAGCACATCTGCGGTTTCATCAGGTCTGTTGTGGTATCCCTGCATCACTTGCGGGCCCTTGACAGCGAGCTCACCGACTTCACCTACGGGCAAATCCTTGCTCCGGTCATCCAAGTCTACAATCTTGCAGTAGGTACTCGGAACCGGCAGCCCTATCGACCCTATCCTTCTCTTTTCTTTGTCCAGAGGATTGGCATGTGTCACTGGGCTTGCTTCTGTGAGTCCGTATCCCTCAACGATGATGGCGTTGGTTGCTTCTTCGAACCTCCGAGTCACCTCGGCAGGAAGCGCCATGGCACCTGCAATTGACATCTTCAATGATGTGATATCATACTTCGCCACTTCTGGATAGCTGTAGATCCCGATTGCAAGAGTTGCTACAATCGGGAACATTGTTGGCTTCATGTCGTTCATAGTCTTCAGGAGATGTTTGATATCGCGTGCATTTGGGATAAGGATTATACTGCAGCCCCATGAGAGCGCTAGGTTCATTGAAACAGTTTGCCCGAAGATGTGCTGCATTGGCAGAGCTGCCACGAACTTCTCGTTTCCCCGTTCAGCCATCCATTCCATCCAAGCAGAACATTGTTCACAGTTCGCCTTGAGGTTGTCATGTGTAAGCATGGCCGCCTTTGGAATTCCGGTCGTTCCGCCTGTGAATTGGTAGACTGCTAGGTCTTTTGCAGGATCGATAGAAACTGAAGGGGACTCTGGAACCAACGTGGCCATCCAGTCGTTCCATAGCAGGTCACCCTGCTTAAGAGGTGGAACGTCCTTCATATCCTTCCTATAGACAGTTTTGGGAGCAAGGATCTGTTTGATCTTGCTCATCGGATCCCAACCAGCAGTGACTATCACATTCTCAAGATTGGTCTCGTTTCGGATTGCCATGACGTTCTTGTAGAAGAAATTGAGGGTCACGATAGTCTTTGCTCCGGTGTCTTGTAGATATATCCTCAATTCCTTTGGCATCGCAAGTGGATTGACGGGTGTGACGATTGCTCCGCACTTGAGTGCTCCAAAATA
>CAYPUO010000291.1:0-4782 GCA_964413775.1 uncultured archaeon | reverse complement strand
CTATATAGCTCTATTGCAGGATTGTTGTCGACTTCCACCTGAAGGTATGCGTGGTCTGCGTTCATGCGCTGTCCCCAGTCCAGAAGAGCATGACTGATGCTGGTGGCAACCTTACGCTTTCGGAAGTCTGGAGCTGTCGCAATGCTGTAGAGACCAACCCAATCCTCATAGAGGATTCCAATGCCGACGCCTGCAATCTGGTCGTCAACAACTACCTGAGCGAATCTCTTGGGAAGAGAACTCCGAACCATGATATCGTGCCGAACGCGGGGATCTTCGTCTTGGTGGTCAGAGGCCTTTAGGTAAGCGTTAACCCAATCATCAGTGGGGCTGTCAAGTAGTGTTACGTCGAGATCCGGTTCTGGGACTGAAATAGCATCAATCTCAGCTGTCTGAACATCAACCACTAGTCCTTCGACCCATCCCGACTCCTTGAGATAGTCATCCAGTCCGGAAGGCATGCTGAGAGCTGTCATTTGAAAACGGGGAAGAATGCCTCTTTTCAGATAGAACATGACGCACTTCTTCACAGCGCTCTCAGTATCGACTCCAGGATCCTCAAGAGGGAGTACGCTGTTCGCGCGTCTTGTGATGCCCTCATCAGCACGAAGCTGCCAACCCCCAAGGTGTTCAATCTCCTTGGCTTGCCATGAACGTGACCCAATCTCTTCGAGTCTCGAAACAAGTCTTCTGCTCACAACATCACCTTTTCTCTTCATTTGTGCAGACAGGCTCAGGTTATCAGATTTTGGCTTGCAACACCTTAATCAGAAGAGTATACAGAACTAGAATAAGGGTGTCGAATTTCATGAGCGAGCTCAGATGGAATAGCATGCTTGGTGAGTGGGTCATTGTAGCCCCGGCAAGGGCAAAACGCCCCTTCCAAGAAGAAGACCAACAATGCCCTTTCTGCCCTGGACAAAAGGAAACACAAGGGGACTGGAAGGTACTCACCTTAGACAACAGGTTCGCGGCTCTGCAGCCTTCGGATAATCCATCTCTTCTGGACTCACCCCTGATTATCGGAAAAGAAGCACATGGCTACTGCAAGGTGCTAGTAGAGTCAAGGCAACACACTGAGCAGCTTGAGGACATGAGCGAGGAACAAATGGTGACAGTATTCAAGGAGTACCTGCGAGTGTTTAAGGACCTCGACACCAAACCGGGAATTCAATACGTACTTGAGTTTGAGAACAGGGGGAAGGCAATCGGAGTGAGCCTAGAACATCCCCACGCCCAGGTCTACGCTCTGCCTTTTATCCCGCCTAGAATTCAACGAGAGATCAGCCAGTTCAAGGAATATCGTCAAGAGAATGGAGTATGCCTCATCTGCGATGCAATTGAAAATGAGTTGAAGAACAGAGAGAGAGTAATCAATGAAACACAAGAGTTCATCTCGCTGATACCATATGGAGCACGTCTACCCTATGAAGTCCATGTGTATCCCAGGCGGCATGCCTCAAGTCTAGGTGACCTTGAAGATAATCTCGAAGAGATGAGCACCGTTATTGCTGATGTCGTTAGGAGATTCAAGAAGCTATTCGATGAGATAGCGTACACAATGGTGTTTCACACGCGACCTTCAACAGGCACACATGACTACTGGCATTTCCATGTTGAGTTCTATCCGCCATGGAGAAACCGCAATCGGCTGAAGTATCTGGCTGGTGTCGAATCTGGCGCATGGACCTATACAAACGACTCCTTACCTGAGGAAAAGGCACAGGAGATGAGAGATGCTCTATGAGTCTTGCCATCCCTGAAGGAATGAGAGAGAAACTAGGCGATCTGACAGATATCTCTGGTCGCGACCTTGTACTCTCAAGGGCTCCAGGAAGAGTGGAAGTTCTCGGAAACCATACAGATTACAATTCAGGAAGAGTGTTGGCCGCAACCATAGACAAGTATGTCTGGAGCCTTGGAACAGCCACAGATAACGTGACTCTCGATGCCATGGATATGGATGAGACCTACATCTTTGAGCCCACGACTCTCCGTCCAGCCGCCGAGGATTCATGGGTGAGGTATGCTCGTGGAGTCTTCTGGGCGCTTAACCGGAGGGGACATGCAGTCAGAGGGGTATCTGCCGTAATCCATGGAAATGTTCCACTCGGCGGCGGATTGAGCTCAAGCGCTGCACTTGAGGTGTCACTAGTCAATCTCGTGAAAGAAGTCAGCGAGCTGAGGATAAATCCGAAGGCCGCAGCAATGCTCGCCTTTGAAGCAGAGCGACTGTTCTGCGGCATCTCATGTGGTGTTATGGACCAGTTCGCATCGCAGCTGGGAAAGATTGAATCGCTTATTGGAATAAACTGCTTGAACCTTCAGACCGAAGATGTCGCATTTGATATGAATGCTAAATTCGTTGTGGTAGACTCGATGGTGTCTAGAGAAGCTAGCAGCGCCTTGAACCAGCGACGCATTGAATGTATGGAAGCACTCAAAGAACTGCAGCGCAACGGATGGAACATCCAGAATCTAAGCAGCATAGGGATAGCGGACCTGGAAGAAGTGGAAGGGATGCTGGATGACACTCACTCAAGACGGGTGAAACATGTCGTGAGTGAGAATGCCCGGGTACTGGAGGGAATCTCAGCGCTCAGGAGTGGTAATCCGAAACGTTTCGGCGAAATCATGTATGAGTCCCATAGTAGCTCAAGGGACTTGTATGAGGTTTCACATCCACAACTGGACATACTTGTCGATATCTCAAGAAGACAGGAGGGTACCTTTGGTTGCAGAATGTCAGGTGCAGGCTTTGGCGGAAGTGTCTTGGCACTGGTAGATATGAGGCATCTGAAGTCGTTCATATCTAATACGAAGAAGGAATACGAAGCAGAAACAGGAGTGTGCCCCCATGCCATGGAGGTTTCTATTCCTGGAGGAGTGCAGGTCCAACATTTCCGAAATGGCTAAGGCAAACCATTCAAATAATCGATATTCATTCCTTACACACTCTGTTTAGGTTCTGGTTTCAATGACAAGAGACGCGTTCAATGCAATAGTAATTAGTGAGACCCACTGGGATCGAGCCTGGTATCTTACTTTTCAGCAATTCAGACTGCGACTAGTCAAGCTAGTTGACAGCCTGCTGAACATTCTGGAGCAGAATCCAGAGTTCAAGCACTATACTTTCGATGGCCAGACAGTTGTTCTCGAGGACTATCTTGAGGTGAAACCATCTCAGAAAGAGAGGATTTTGAAACTGGTGAAACAGGGGAGGATCGACATTGGTCCCTGGTACATTTTACCCGATGTCTTCTTGGTTTCTGGGGAGAGTCTAATACGCAATCTCCTAAGAGGAGCACAAATCTCCAGCGAGTTTGGCAGGCGCATGGATGTAGGGTACATCCCAGACCCGTTTGGCCAAGTGAGTCAACTGCCACAGATCCTGTCACAGTTCTCAATAGATTCCATTATCTTTGGACGTGGGACTGGGGACGAGTCTGAGGAGCTGGGCTCAGAGTTCATCTGGGAAGCCTCGGATGGAAGCAGGGTGCTTGCCCACTGGCTCCCGCTAGGCTATGGCAATGTAGCAAATCTTCCGGATGATGTGGAGGACGCGGTATCGGTCATTGAGGACGTCATCAAACAGCTAAAGCCACACTCCATAATTGGTATACATCTCCTGATGAACGGGTCAGACCACCTAGAACCCCAACGACACCTCCCTCAAGTCGTTAATACGTTCAACCAGACCCATGACGAGAAGATTGAGATAGGTACGTTACCGATGTTCGTGGACCTGATACGAGCTAAGAAGAACACACTGAAGAGATTTCGTGGAGAGTTCAGACGCTCCAAATATCAGAACCTCCTGTCAGGAGTGTACTCCGCCCGGGTCTACATCAAGCAGGCGAATGACTACTCACAACGCATTCTCGAGAGAATAACTGAACCGTGGGCGGTGATGGCTTCGCTACTCGGTCACAGATACCCATTAGAAGAGATACGGCTTGCCTGGAAATACCTTCTCCAAAACCATCCTCACGACGATATCTGCGGCTGTAGCATTGATGAAGTACATGACGATGGCATGGAACGATTCAGGTGGATTGATGAGATCACTGCGGGACTGAATCAGGACACGCTCGAAACCTTGGTCACTGACCTTCAGTCGGACCGCGCGGGAGTCGCCGTCTTCAATGCCTCATCCTATACGCGCAAGGGAGTAGCTGTACTCGAAATCCCCGCATCAGACTATCGCTATTCGCGTCTGGCTAATATCGAACTCAGGGATCCGTTTCTTGAGCCAACATCACCACTAGAAGCGGCAAAGAATGACATCCATGTATCGTACGTCAGGCAACAAGGCTTCGATTTAGCACCAGTACATGAGGGGACGGTCACCATTGGGTCTCAGACCCTGCACGAGTTCGAGTTTGACTTCTCAGCGCTTGCCATGGTCTTCCCATCCATAAAGCGAATGCTCCGACATTTGTCAACAGCATACAAGATTCGAGTGAACTCTGCCAATAGAATAGTCGAGGTCTGGGCTCGCAAGTACGATGCTTCTGAAGACGCTAGCTCCATCCTGGGGCTTGTAAGTTCCGATGGGGAACGGATTCCTCTCCAGCTGCTTGAGTATGAGATGAAAGAAGACCCGCAGAATCACCAGACTGCTGACCAAGAGGAGTATCTGCGATTTGCTATTGCAGAAAAAGGCATTCCAGCCCTTGGGCGCAAACGCTATGATATGGAGTTCCTGAAAGAAGAGCCCGAGTATGCAGTCGATACACCAGTCATAGTGTAAGGAAATCGTATTGAGAATGACCTAGTATC
>CAYPUO010000290.1:0-4850 GCA_964413775.1 uncultured archaeon | reverse complement strand
AGATATTGCTGAAATCGACCTGCTTCCACTGATATGGTGCAAGAGATTGGAGAAGATAACGCTGCGTAACAATCTACTCTCTGATATTGATCTTACACCCTTGAGCAAGTGTCCAAGCTTGGAAGTCGTCTACTTGGGCCATAATAGACTCTCTCATATTGATCTTGAGCCATTGAGCGGTTGTTCGCATCTCCGTGAGGTAGATGTAGCTCACAATCCCCTTTCGAGCGTTGATATCTCTCCGCTCTTTCATTGCTCTGAGCTGAAAGACCTCATGATCGACAAGGATGTGACATTGACCGCGGACTTGTTGTTGCGGTCAATTGGAAGCTGGCCGGATGTCCTTGTGGATAGATTTCATAAAATCCTATGGAAATCAAGTGGCATCTGAAGTGCGAGAGGCCATTGAATTCCCGAACTGGAGGACCCTTAATCTTGAATGTTGGTGTGAAAGATAAGCATGTGTTGGTGACAGGCGCCTCGGGGGGAATTGGGCTTGAGGTTACACGACTATTCCTTTCCGAGGGCGCAAAAGTAACTGCGTGCTACAATACGCAGAAGCATAACCTCGATGAGTTAAAGAAAACTTATGGCCGCGCTCTAAATGCAGTGAAGGGAAACTTGGAAAGCGAGGCAGAAACGGCAGAGCTGTTCGCAGCAGCGGTTTCCGCCTACGGCCGAGTAGACATTGCAGTCGCAAATGCAGGTATTTCTAATTACGAGAAAAAAGCGATTCAGGACATGAGTCTGGAGCAGTGGGACCGGACACTACGAGTCAACCTTGGAGGTGCATTTCTCACTGCAAGATACTTCTTCAAGAACCTTGAAGAGCATCCGGGCGTGGATGCCTGCCTAGTCCTAGTTGGGTCTACCGCCGGTGTATTCGGTGAGGCTTGGTACTCCGACTACTCGACCTCAAAAGCTGCAATGCATGGGCTCATGATGAGTCTGAAGAATGAGATTGTACACCTTGCAGAGCGGGGTCGAGTCAACATTGTCAACCCGGGTTGGACATTGACTCCTATGGCCAAAGAGGCGGTATCCGATTCCACGATGATGTCACGTATCCTCCAGACCATCCCCCTAAGGAAAATCGCGCAATCGTCTGATATTGCTAGTACTATACTATTCCTATCGTCAGATACAGTGTCCGGGCATATCAGTGGTCAAACAATTACTGTTGCCGGAGGAATGGAGGGAAGAGTCCTCTTCACGCCTGATGAAGTTGCAGAACATGTACAGAGGTATAGGTCCTAGCATGGGTGCCATCAATGAATGTCTTTGACGAAATTGCTCTGGCCTACGACCGGACAATCGATTGGGAGTCCCGTCTAGGACGAGAGCTACCCTTTATTTTGGCATCTCTTCCAACTGAGAATCGATTTCGGATACTGGATATTGCATGTGGAAGCGGAAGACATGCTGTAGCACTGACAAAGCAGGGGCATGAAGTATATGCATTCGATAGCAGCAAGGCAATGATTGAATTTGCAGTTGAGCTTGCTATACTCGAGTCTGTCCATGTATCGCTCGGCGTTGCAGACATGCTTGAGCTTGAAGAGAAATACTCTGGGCCATTTGATCTCATCATCTCTCTGGGAAACTCGCTTGCGCTGCTTCCATCATTTACTCAGTTTAAACAGATTGTTTCAGCAGCAGTATCCATGTTAACCGAAGGTGGTGCACTGATATTCCAGGTCCTGAATTTTGAAGCAGTTGAAGAACAGGGGATCAGATTCATGCCAACGAGGACTGGAATCCTTCCTTCCGGCCAAAATGTTACATTCAGTAGATTCTTGGATTATACGCAAGGTGATACCGAGAAAGCGATACTTGTCCTTTCATCTATTATTGAGGGTAATGAAGAATCACCAGTTGTCGAAACTCAGAGTGTACTTCGAATAACACAACAGCTCATCCTAGATGCGCTTGAGCCATGTGGCCTTAAACAGGTTGAACTCTATGGGAACTATAACAAGAAGGCTCTTGAGCCACAATTTGACCGTGCCATTATAGTCCATGCCAGACGATAGCGCCTAGATTCCTATCCAGATCTTTTTCCACCTGTCTTCTTTGTTCACCGCGACTATTGCTATCAGGACAACGGTCATGATGGAATTCGCTAGGAGATTCGCCACAGTATAGCCGGTCACTACATCCACATTAAGAACAGCTGCAAAAAGTGAGCATACCGGGCCAACTATTTCGAAGGGACTTATCCATGGCCACAGGACTGCGTTGTACCAGTGAAGCGGTATGTCTATAGCTATGTGAGAGATGATTCCCACGGCGCATGAAACTACAAGCATTGGTGTGAATCGACACACCTTTTCCAGCAATTCTCTATCTAATGCGAAGATTCTGCCAATCAATGAGGGATAGACGTAACGAGTAACGCCTACTGCAAGAATGAGTCCGATGGTCAGCGCACCTATTAGACTATGGAGGATGAAGTGGTCAGGGTAGACACCACTAAAGAATAGAAACAGAAACGGCACTTCAATGTCGGGGATGACAGCGCCGACTACAAGTCCCGGCAAGCTGAGCTTCCTGCTTACCTTGGAGATCCAATATCCAAATGGATAGTGGAAAAGCGTGAAGGGCATGTCATATCTGTATCCTAGGATTATTTTAATTCCTACTATTTCAATACGCTAAAAAGAAGAAACGGATTCGACTAGTCCGGTGTTCAGAAAGTGGGACAGTTCGAATTTGATGGAAAACGACCCAAGATTGACCCGCATGCATATGTTTCACCAAGAGCATCACTTCTCGGCGATGTTGAGGTAGGTGCGGATAGTAGTATCTGGGAATTTGCAGTGCTCCGAGGCGATTTGAATCACATTAGAGTTGGGTGTGGCAGTTCTATTCAGGATAATGCTACAGTCCACTGTGAGTTCATGTATCCCACTGAGATTGGAGATTATGTCACTGCGGGACATAATTGTGTAATCCATGGCGCAGAGATTGGTAACAACGTCGTTATAGGCATAGGTGCAATTGTCCTCTCTGGCGCCAAGGTCGGAGAAGGCAGTGTCATAGGGGCAGGCTCTGTAGTCACTGAGAGAACTGAAATCCCGCCGAACTCCCTTGTCTTAGGAATTCCTGGCAAGGTTGTAAAAGAAGTCACTCCTACAATGAGAGAGGAATTTCGGAGCAATGCGGAGCTCTATGTGGAGCTAGGGAAGAAACACAAAGAGATACACGGCTAGACTAAGTGTAATCAGCAGACCGTTTCCACGAAGTAGTAGCCAAGGCTTCTGCTCTTCTCTGTTGATATCTCAGTTTCCTATGCATTAGCTGTTGCTTTTGGTTTGACGTTCGTTGCACGAAGGATATTTGAGTTGCCTAGGTATTCAAGTTCGGCCTCCACTTCCAGCCCCGTATTGAGTCTTCCATGTTCGGTGTTTACATCAACTTTGAAATGAACATGCTCGTTGTCATCAGTCAACATGTCAATATATCCATATGGCAAGTCTTCTATTCCTGTGCATGCTATTTCAGATCCGACAATAGTCCCTTTCACTGTCATCTTCTTCACTACTTAACAATAGCTAATTACATATATGTACTCACCGGTAGGTGCCACTCGTTATCTCCTCCAAATACCGTCTCAAGATTCAGTCACATTTATGTCAATCTTAATGCTCATCATCACATGAGAATAGATGACCCAGCGATAGTGAAGAAGAAAGGTGATCCTACTTGACAGGACATTCGATTGAGGCTATCCTCATTACCGACAAAGGTGGAAGCCCGAGGTTTTACATGCAGCTCGACCCAAGGGCTTTTGGAATGGATCCTGTACTAGGGTCTAGTTTCTTCGCTGCAATTGATATGTTCTCGCAACAGGTCTTCGACCAGGATACGCCCGTCTTTCAGGTCGACTATGGTGCCCGAGTCTTCACGATTATACACGGTGTACAAACAAATCTCATTGCAGCATGCGTCAGACGTTTGGACGAAAAGGTCATTGAGGTACTTGACTCACTGCTTGGAGAGTTTGAACTTGACTGGCTTCCTGTGACACAGTCATTCGATTTTGATGAATCATTCACTGAGATGTACTTGGAGGCTTTTGGAGAGAGCGTGATGAAGAAGCTCTCATTTCAGGAGCTCCCTGACTCTTGGATTCCATACTTCACCATCAAGCCGGATACCGTTCAGGGTTCGACTAGTCCGCTCATCCCGTTCATCGATGGCTCACGTAGTGTAAAGGAGATTCGAAAGGTCAGTAGTATACCTGAACAAGAAATCATAGTGGAGCTGTCGAAACTCTGGGCACAGCGTGTCATCCGGTTCAGGAATATGCTCAGCTTCAAGGACTTTCTCAGTTCACGGACTCGGTTCATGCGGTATATCCAAGCCACATCAACGGAAACGAAGGACCTGCAGAACTTGCATCCTGAGATGATAGGGATTATCCCTCGACTGGCAGGACTTATCGATGGTAGGAGAACTGTACACGAAATACTTCACGAACTTGGCTCAAATTACGACGAGCGAGAGGTCCTCCGAGCACTTGACTACCTGCGTGAGCAAGAGGTAATTGAAGCACTTTCTCCAGAGAAACGGCGAATTCTCCTAGCTAAGGAGATACTTGAACTTGCACTTCGGAGTGCTGACTCAGTATATGGTCCACGAGACACTTCAAATACTCTAAGGACAGTTATGAAACGGATCGAATCTCCCGAGATACTAAGTCAGCTCAACCTGAAAGACGATCTGTGGCAGGTTGATTTTGGTTTCAGGAATCTTGAGGATATGGATTCAAGCCGCATCATGCGACTCTTTGGGGAATGGACAAAGATACTTGCGCAGTTTGCACTTGCACTCGACCGGAAGCGTCC
>CAYPUO010000289.1:0-4861 GCA_964413775.1 uncultured archaeon | reverse complement strand
CTCAAGAACTGCACATTTGTTGTGGTGCTGTGAAACCTGCCGTTCTTTAGGTTCTTCAATAGAGCCGCAACCGTTGCCATTGCATATTTTGGATGGCCGGCATGCAGCAATGCATGCGATGCAATTATGGAGGTTTCTTGTGCTCCGCCGAAGTGGCTATTAGGGACATCGCTTTCTCTCCATCGGTAGCCCAATTCATTAGAGGATGATGCGTTTTCTACCAGATATCTTGTTAATTGTTTGGACTGTAGTCCGGCAAGAAGGTAGTGTGATGCATAGATCAGATTACTATGTAGGAGTTGTTCGGGCTCAGATTTGAATCTATCATCGAAAAGCGTGAGGGATGGGTCACTCACTCCGTGACCGAGGAGACTACCAGAAGCCTGCATTACATATTCAGTAAGTGATTTGTTATCCATCAGGTTCTGTTCCTTCAGAGGTGCAAGGTTTCGTAATACGTTGATGGTTGTGGGAATGCTCCCTGTCCCTCCTTTCCACATGGCGAAAAGCGACTCTTTCTCGTCAAAGAAGCAAAGCAGGCTGCCTAGGCCCTCGTCCAGCAGCTTCATTGTCTGGGACGTATCCCTACCCATATGATTTGAGTATTCAATCGCAGCGGCTAGTCCAGCTAGTTTCGCAGATGTTTGCTCCGCGCATCCATATGGGTACTGAACTAGTGACTGTGAAATTCTCAGTCCTATATCAAGGGTCGAATCCAATATTGTGACGGTGCAACCCTCAGGAACCTGGTGTCCTGCTTTGGCCAACGAAAAAGAGCGATAGCGGACTCTATCATATTCTGGGTCCTCAATATTGACCGTCCTTTGATCCAGTATTCTGTCATCAGCTGTCAATGTAACCGCATATTCTCCGGGCTCATGGATGTATAGCGAAACCGAGTTTCTGCCTGGCTCGATGTCCTTGCTGTAGATGCATATCTCACCCTTGTGAATCCTCAGCTTCGCTCGTTCTTTAACTCTGTAGAACACTCTTGCATCAACGTGTTCGTCAGATGCCATAACGGATGGAAGGTCGGGTTGGACATAGTTGTCTGCTGAAACCGTTATGTAACATTCTTTTGTTATAACATCAGTCGCACTCTTGAACACGGCGAGGACTTTCCAGCGACCAATGGACTCACCAAGAGTCAGCTTTCTTGTAATCCCGTCCCCAGGAATTTCTGAAAAGTATTCTGAGAGGGCAGTTCTCATCTCTTTACGCATCTCAGAGAATGGGACGTAAGATTCGTGTGTTCCTATTGTTCTAGTGGGTTTAAACTGAGCATGTTCGAGATGCGAATATTCGGTAGCTATAGCTGTTTCATCATCAAGACTCTCGGTGAGTCTTCTGGCATCCTGAATACCACGCCTCGCCACATTCTCAAGGTCTAGCACCTCCAATGTTGCTTCAAGGTCCCTTTCTTCCTCCCCATACTCCTCCACCGGAACCCATCCTGCCATATCATAGGCGCTGCTAACATCTGGCATATACTGGGCGCTACCAACTTCTGTCATTGTTTTCCTGAGTTGTTCTCGCTGTCTGCTTCGGTAAGATTTCGCATCGTCTTGAACGGGGATAGCTGGCTCATCGAATCGAGGGATAGGCATGAATTCCTTTACTTCAGGAGCTTCTTTCTCTTGGATACCCGGAGCATGTTCTCGCATGGGTTTCGCCACAACACTAGGGGCTAAAGGCGGTGTAACAGTCGGTCTTCTCGTCTTTCGTGCTGGCTTGCGCGCTGAGAGAAGCGCATCATAGATATCCTTGCTCGTTGGAGGCGTGACATGGGAATACTGAGATCCGAGAAAGGCCTGCGGTTTAGATCTGATGGCACTCTCAAGTTCAATTCCTGTGACCTGTTTCTGACCGACATGAATTGGCCAACCCTGTGACACACAATGCACACTGTCCTTATCGCGGTCAATGTAGACCGAGTCATAGCATGTCCTATCATCCTTGACCAGTAGTTGCTCGTAGTTTTCCGCGTTGGTAACAATTCTCCTGTCTATGTCGGGGAGCGAAACTGCAATCCTATTCCCGTTGTTGATACAGATGGGGCTTTCTGCATCACATCTATAACAAGGACAAATCAGTCCCTCGCTGAAGTAGCGTCGATTGGATTTCACCGATAAGAGTGGTGCCGATGTTGGTTCGAGTATTCCATCCGAAATGAGCTTCATGGCTACATACCTTAGAGCAGACTCGCTCGCATTCAGTTTTGAGGCGATTTCTTCAAATGGTCGGGTTCCATCACAGAGATCCAGAAAGCGCTCGATGATATGTCCATATGCCTTTACATCCTCTTGCCTGATTTCTTTGCGCTTCTTCAGGAATCCCAAGGTCATTGAGTCAAACTGATAGGACTTCCTTTGATATGGACTACTTACTGATTGCCAGAAAGAGAATGGTTCTTTTCCCTGATGTATGGCTTCAATATGATAATGGAATCCTTCTTTCATTCTCAGCCTTCTTGCATACTTCATCCCAAGCTGAAAACTATAATCACTCGCATTGACTCCTCGCCATATGTATATCCTGAAGTCGAAGCTTCCGATGATACAATACACGCTAGAGGTCTTCAAACGTGAAAGATCAGAAACGGACACTTGCACCTTTCTTGAGAACCCTTTTTCATTCACCTCGTATGCATCAATGAGAAGATGTTCAAGTTGCGAGTCATGAAATGCATGCTGCTCCAATTTCAATCTGTCTTGAATCCTCTCTAGCTGCTTGATTTCTAAGGATAGTTCGATGAACTCACTATCGGCTAATTGAACCGATTCATGGATAGCAGCCTTTTCCAGAAGCGAGCGGATCCTCTGCACGACCTCGATCGTTTCATGAACAGGCCCATAATAGGTGCTCACAATGGTCTGAAGACTTTCCCTTCTTCCCACAAGCGTCTCTACTGCCGTCTGTCCTTCATTTCGTTTAACACTGTCAACTTCCTTTAATAGTTCAATCATGGCTTCCTCTCTCTTCTTTGTTGAGAGTCTGAGGGAGCTCAAGGCTTTCTGAACTATGAGCAGCTTTGAAATCGACCTATCAATTTGGCCGATGTTTCTTGTTGTCAAAGAATACCTCGCCCGCTGTACATCGATTTCCATTGATTCCTCAAGCATCATAGTGATATCTGTGATTCTGGAGCAGATGTAGGGTGAGATTGAAGTCAATAGCCCAAACCATGTCTGTTGTTGAAGTGCCATGACTAATGAAGCTGATTCGTTATAGAAGTACTGATGCAGTCTTGTTATGTAATTACTCATAGCCTTCCAGAATTCAGCATGCCACGTGTCTAGTCTCCTCATCTCATCGAGTATTGATGTAGTTTCACAGTCGATGAAAGTCTTGAAACTCGTTAGATTTGGCACATTATGTTCAATCCATTCCTTCAATTCGCTTGCCATTTCAACCGTGTACTCGGGCCCATCAAGTTCAGCATCTCGCACTTCCAAATACGCCGATATTGGACTTCCTTTAGGATGCTTTCCTCGTAGTTCAATTGTGATTTCTTCTCCGAGGTGCGCTACCTTTGGCGCAACTATTGAAACGTCGATTTCTTCTGGAACAAGCAGATATCCACTACCATGATGAGCTTCTATTCCTCCCAGCAATGAACACAGCTCATCCTCAGACTTGTGAATGATATCCATTTCCTCTGGGATTGTGCTGATATCAGGGCCCTGGCGACAGAGAGCTAGACAGTCGACGTTGGAAATTGGAGCAAACGCAGGTAGCGTTACGATGTCTCCTGCCTTCACGTCGAACTCACGCAAGATGTGAATTTTGTCCCTTTCTAGTGGACTGCTTATGGCGACAAAGACCCTCCAGAAGTCCTTCCTGAAGTGAATCCGTGCCTGTTTGTCAACACTTCTCAAGATGTCAAATGGAACGTCGGTTTCGTCTGCATCCTCAACAGCTAGACCCCTCACAGATACTGATGTATCTGATTTCACAAGAGATACGACGCGTTTTGTATGGAACGAAGAGAGGACTGTAGCTGTTCTATCTGGTATGCTTGTTCCCTTGAGGAGGACATTGGACGACTGCCCATCAGGTAGGGTCACAACGACAGAGAAAGGCCCGATATGCTCTCCCATATCTAAGGCAACGCGTACTTCTCCATTCCTAATTTCTTTGACATGTTCTGATACAATTGAATTTCCTGACAGGACTTTGAAGGTCGCTCGACCACTATAACCGACTCCTAACCTGAAGACCTCTAGGTCCACTTTGAGTTCGTTATACTTCTCTTTCTGGGATGTTGCTTTCACTTCGAGCGACGAGAACGAATAAGGAGCTACAAGAAAGCGGCAATCTTTTTTGATATTTCCGAACTTGGCTTGAACCTCATATACCCCATTGAACAATGGCTTATAATCAACCACAGAAAAGCCCTCGGCACCAATAAGCTGTTCAGACCTGTATACCTCTGATTGGTTTTGGCTGATCGATATATGGACAGGGCCTGAATAACCCACTGACAACATCAGGATACAAGCTTTTTCGCCGGGTCGATAGACATATCGACTTGTTGCTACTATCGAACAGGTCAAGGGTTTCTCATCGTGTTCATTTTTCTTGGCAAAAAGGGGGTTCCACTCAGACCCGTTTCTTGCAAAGGCTTCTTCGAATATTGTATGGTAAGCGAAGAGATCCATCTTGTCCATAATCTCAGTCACTATCTGGCCATTTCGGGATACAGCCCTGAATTCGTCGCCTTCTGAAGATTGGAGGAGTTCCCATCCAGCAATGGCATGTTTCGAGAGTATCACTAGCAGTCCCTCATAGACCAGTGGCTACTAATATGAAAGGGGAAAAAGGATAATTCTTCCATCCCTCGTTCGTTCCACCTCTTAGC
>CAYPUO010000288.1:0-4883 GCA_964413775.1 uncultured archaeon | reverse complement strand
ATCGAATCCTGATCTCTTTCACTATTATGCGAAGCTCACGCATTCCCGCTTTGAGAAATCCACCCTTTCCCTTCTTGCGTTCCGTGTAGATCCATTCCAGGTAGGGAAGGAGTCTGTCAATCAGTTCATCTAGATATGCCTGAGCGGCCTTTCGAGGAACTCCATACTTGTTGCACTGACGGACAAGTTCAATGCCATGACTCCTGGTCATGTCCATGAAGTCTTGTTCTGGTGCGGTGTGTATCAGTTTGTACTCAGGAATCTTTGCATTCCCAGGATAGAACCATTCGATTGTACCATCATCAACTATTCTCTTCAGAGAGGTTGAGAACTTGAAATGTACACCTCCAATATCTCGTATTCTCGCACCAAAATAGTCCAAGAGCATGTTGATGTATTTTCGATTTTCTGTCCGTCGCTTTCTCTTCTCCTCGTCATTACCATCGACGACAGCTGAGGTGAAGATGAAGATGTTGTAGTTCCTGCGAATGTTTTTCTCCACTCTCTGCAGGTAGATTGAGTCTGGTCTTCTTTCTCTCTTTGATTGAAGGTAATCTGTTCTGGCTCTTTCCCATATCGCCTTTACTCCTCTGCATCCTTTTCCACCCTCGTAGAGATGTCTTGTTTCAGCCGTTACTTTCTCTCTCATGAGATACACAGTGGCAGTGAGTCCTAGCTGTAGTGCCCAAGCTAATACTTTCCCCGGGTGTTTTGGGCCGTCTTGAGTCTTCACACAACGTACTTGATATATAGGTATATAAATAAATTGTTGGAAATTGTCAATTAGCAGATAAGTAATCAGAGAATGATACGAGCTTAAATAGGCACTTCCTGAAATAGTCTTCTTAATATTATTTATGAGTGGTTTATATATCAGACTGGACACTACTTATTGGAGTATTGAATCGATGAAACAAGATATCCAGTGTCAGTCCTGGGGGCAACGACCAGATTCTAACAGATCCAAATCAAAGCACAAGACAATGACTGACAATATTATTTATGACTCATCGAAGGCTTCCTTTCTTGTTGAGTCGTTCACTCTGAACTCTGCAGACAGACTTGTATCAAGAAAAGCTAGAGGACAAAGACCAGACCCTTCCCTCAAGAAAGACAAGTCACAGGAACATCAGCTACGGCTGATAACCCAAGGGCTTGGAGGAAAAGTGCAAGACGTAGACCTACGGACTCTTACACAACATTTTCTCCAATATTCTAAGGTTGTGAATCTGCTTCTCGAAAGGATCTATTCCCGACCAGAGCGAGCAGCACATCTTGGAAAGAAATTGTCCAAATACCGAGGAAGAGCATATACTCTTGTCAGGGGCGAACGAGACCTCTGTTATAAACACAATGACGTGTTCAAGCAGCTGACCTTTGAACGCCTGCACCGCAATGCCCTTGAACAGGCTGGAAGGATGGTCCTTGCGGACTATTCCAGACGCCAGCTCTTCCTGGCTGCATTGGAGCACTTCAATACCGCTCCTGATGACGTGTTTCTTTTCCTGCAACGAAAGAGGATTCCTTCCCTACTCATCAGAAAGGTTCGTGACTCCTGCCAAGTCGTAAAGAACAATGGTTCAGGGTACCACTATGCTATGGGTGTCCTTAGGCAGTTCAGACTGGCTATTGATATACAAATCCTTGATACTCTGCAGATCAAGATTGGGTGGAGGGGTAGACAGCGAAAGAAGGTCGCATCTCTGCTGAAGAGAACATCCCCTGAATGCCAACAGGTCAATAGGATTGTCAGTAATCTCCTGAAGGACTGGAAGACGGACGGGTATCCCTTCATTACTCCACATCTCAAGAACTACAGTCTGGATTTCTCTGCATCTACTGAGAATAGCATCGGACAGGGATACTGGTTCTCTCAAGACAAAGAACGAGAGAATGAGCTACTCCTGCACCTGAAACTCCCTGCGGGTATTGATGGCGCCGAGCACGAAACCTCTCCCTACAAGAGCAAGACCCTCACCTTTCGATTTCTCGACTGGCTTCCTAGAGCGGCAGGACAAGACAGGAAGAAGGCTGCTACTGCCAGAGAGAATGGTTATACGCATCGTGAAGAGCAACTAGAGTTCCGAGCTGAAAAGCTCAGCGACATGCACCAACAACTCATGAACACCCTCCAGTTCCAGCACACATCTCATAGACTTGCTCGGCTCAAGGAGAGAAAGGATGCTGATTCTGAAGAGGTCATCAGACTTCAGTCAGAGGCCAAGCGACTCAAGGAGTCCCGTAGGAGTGCTCCTCCTCGTTTACTCTTGAGAGGATATCGAGTCACACTCCAGATACCATTTCTCTCTCCAAATGGAGAGGTATCCAGACGTGTCTTAGGAGGGAGAGAGTACATCACTAAGGCAGGAGTGGACAGGGGTATCCGGACTCCTGTTGCTCTCTCTGTAGAGAAGGATGGGACCTTTGAGGACCTACTCATTACTGTTGGACGCCTCGTTGAGAGAAGAGAGAATCTCAGAAAATACGCATACAGACTCATATCTATCGTCACGCGAAGGAAACACAACTGGGACCGCAAACGGTCAGGACAGTCATATCCAGGGCACATCTTGAAGAAAGATAGACATATCTCGGCCCTGTGGAGAAAGGTTCGTCGTCTTGACCACGAGGTTGCCCGAGTCGTTGCTTCAAGGGTCGTGTGGTTCTGTGAGGAGCATCTAGTAGAGAAGGTGTTCTTCGAGGACCTGCGGAGCTTCCAGGCCCATGCAGGCTCCAAGGACCTGTCCTACAATCTGAGTTCCAACCTTTGGGGGAAGATCATCGACACCGTTAGGTACATGCGCGAGTCCCTTGGACACTCCAAGTACAGCGTGTGGACAGTCAACCCCAGATATACCTCTCAGACCTGCCATGTGTGCGGTGAGAGAGGGATAAGAGTAGAAGATGAGACCTCTACCACTGAGAAGAGAGGTGGTGAGTACTTCTACTGCTCAGAGTGCAATGAGCACTTCCATGCCGATGTGAATGCGGCACGAAACATCATTCACGTCCAAGATAATCGATCCAGTGCCGTCCCTGGACGCACAGCTTAATGTATAAGTTTGTGCAACTTACAATGAACGGTAACACTCTAGATGCTACCATATACGACAGCCCTTTCCTCTTCTGTGGACTGCTCTCAATAAGAAGCATTGATGATGCTGGTCTTGAAAATCCAAGTCCCATCATCATCCATGCATATCCTGCTATCGCTATGAATAGCGCAGCTGAGGGAGAGCTGTGCATCAGAAGGAAAGCGACTAGGATAGCAAGTGGTCCCGTGGCATAGACACTGTAGCCCATGAGGAGTGTACGTTTTCTTCCAATCCTGTCAGCTGTCCTCCCACCGAAGAGTGATGGGATTGCTCTTGCAGCGACGAAGAGGCTAAACAAGGTGACAACAGTTAGTGTGTCAAGGCCCATGTCCCGGAAGAGGAACGGCATGAACATAATCCAGAGTGAGTTTGCTGAGGTTGCTACCGTACCTCCCACTGCCATTACTGCTACATTACGTCTAAGAGGTGTCTGTGCAGTTTCTTCGACCACTTCTACCACATGATATTATTGTCAGGTCTATTATATGAAACCAAGTCTGACACAGAACACATCTCAATAATGTTTCAGGGAGCTGTTCCATAGTGTCTGATGAGCGTCTTACAACTCTTCTTGAAGCGGTCTGGCATACTCTCATCCTCAAGCCAGTCTGGAATCTGTTTCACCCGTATTGCAATCCAATCATTGTCATTATGCCTTAGAGCCATCTTGAGTTCCAGTGCAGTGGCTGCAAAATGGGCCTCAAGCACATCATCATACGCGTTCCAGATAAGATCCCGTGTTATCGTATGCCCCTGTATCTTGAGGTGCTTCAGTTCAGCCATCTCATGTAAGAGAAGCCATTGATGCGTAATGACATCATCTAGCGTAGTCGTATCACCTGTCGGAGTCTCCCCTGAGAAGTACTCCACTAATTCCTCGGGAGCGACATCTTCTTGCTGGATCCCTGCCTCGAGGAATAATTCGTGATGCTTCTTGATTGCCTCAGCAATCTCAGCAGATGTGGCACTATTTCTCATAAAGAGCCCCTCTTCATAGAAACCTCAATCCATTCTCCAGCCTGTTTGAATCCGCAGGCGTCACGATAGAAGGGCAACAACGCCTCCTCGACATCAGCAGATACTATTTCCGCCCCTCTCTCGAATGCAAACCGTACAAATGCATTGACAAGGGCAGAACCTATTCTTCCTCCTCTCCTATCCCTGTCAATCCGAGTTTCATGAAGGCCAACTTCAGATTTTCTTGTTGGGACGAAGAATCCCAGAATATAGCCTACGATATTGTCTTGTTCCTCGGCAACGAGAAAAATGACGCTGTCATCTACAGCTGAACTGCGAAAGTCCTCCTGAGTCCAATACTCCTCATTGTCTTTCAGAAAGATGCGAAAGCATCTCTCCGCGTCATCAAGCCGAGCCTGTCTGATTTGCATAATTCGAACAGATATACCTTCCATTTCATTCTTACTACCGCCACATGAACCGACATCCACGAGGTGTTATCTGAAATGCTGGGTGTGCAGAATCTAGAAAAACGGAGCGACTGTCTTCAAAATCCTGTTGATGAGTCCTTTGTTCTTCTTCACAATGTCATCCTCAACTTTCCTTTTCCCTTGGTCTTCTAGGATGGGCATCTGTTTCCCCTGGAGTCCGTCAAGGGTTGCTCTGATGCAGGGTCCGAGCATTAGTGGATTATAGCCTCCTTCCAGCACCCAGAACGAGCCACGTAGGCTCAGAGCACTGAAGAGCCTATTTACGCTGTCTGCAATTAACCAATAGGTCCTCGAGTCAACAGCGAGGTCCCCAAGAGGGTCTGCATAGTGTGCATTGTAT
>CAYPUO010000287.1:0-4892 GCA_964413775.1 uncultured archaeon | reverse complement strand
TCTGCCGCAGTTGTTACTGAAGGAACCCTCTATCGATATGGTGGTTGCGGGCGAGGGTGAGAAGGCAATGCTTGAGATAGTGAACAATGTCCATGAAGACAAGAAAGGAATTGAAAGAATATATCACCTGGACTTTGTAGAAGACCTAGATACAATTCCGTTTCCTGACAGGGCTACCATAAAGAACGAACGGAACATTCAGCAAGCCTACAAGGATAATAATCTGCGAATCACCTCAGTACTCACCAGTAGAGGATGTCCCTACCGCTGTGTCTTCTGTTGCAGCGAAACCATCTGGAAGCGCAAAATAAGAATCCGCACCGTGGGAAATGTATTGGATGAGATTGAGGGATTGATCAGGGATTGGAACATTCAGTTCCTCAAGTTCTCGGATGATACATTTACTCTTAACAAGAAATGGATTGCTGAATTCACAGGTCAGAAAATGGAGCGGGGACTTGATTTGCCGTACGGGTGCAACGCCCATGTAAACACAATTGACGAGAATATGTTGGCGCATCTAGCTGAAAGCAATTGCAGGGAACTGTGGTATGGCGTTGAAAGCGGTTCTCCGAAAATACTAAAGGATATGCGCAAGAGCACTGACATCGAGAGAATCAAAAGAGTATTTGCATTAACCAAGGACTATGGCATTAAAACACGGGCGTACTTCTTGTTGGGGATGCCAGATGAAACAATAGAAGATATTCGGATGACCGAGAAGCTTTGTGACGAGATTGAGCCTGATATAGTCGGCTTCTCATTGCTCTCGCCTTTTCCAGATAATGAGCTCTTCGACTACGACACAATGAAGGATTGGGACTGGTCCCAGTTTGACGAATACAACAATGATTGGGTTCAGACAAAAACCTTGACAAATGAGCAGTTGAAAAGGGAGCAGAGAAGACTGGTCGAGAAATACCAGAGAAAAATAACTTTCAGACAGAAGAAGGAGAAGCAGTGAGAGATGGATGTACCACTATTCAGAATATTCTGGGACAACAAGGATGTTGAGGCCGTACGACACGTGATTGAAAGGGGTACTTACTGGACCACCGGCCCAACCGTCACGGAGTTTGAGAAGGAGCTAGCCGAATATGCTGGGTCCGACTACTGTGTTGCATTCAACTCCGGTACATCTGCTCTACATGCTGCTCTATTGGCCTACGGTATAGCTCAAGGCGATGAAGTCATTGTTCCATCATTTACTTTCATTGCGACTGCAAACTCGCCGCTTTTTACTGGAGCAAAGCCGGTATTCGCTGATATCGAAGAAACGACCTACGGACTAAATCCTGATACGCTACGGGAGAGGATTACTAAGAAGACAAGAGCAATTATTCCTGTGCACTACGGAGGGTCACCTTGTCTTGTTCAGGAGCTGAAAGAAATCGCTGACGACCATGATTTGATATTGATAGAGGATGCAGCGGAATCTTTTGGTGCGATGATTGGCGATCGGAACGTTGGGTCTTTCGGTGATTCTGCAATGTTTAGCTTCTGTCAGAACAAGATAATCACTACCGGTGATGGTGGTGCTATAGTAACAAATTCAGAGGACACCTACGCGAAACTGAAGTTGATCAGATCTCATGGCAGGCAGGAAACATCTAATTACTTCTCATCATCAGAGAATATGGATTATATTACTTTGGGATATAATTTCAGGATGTCTGACATTTCCGCCGCTCTTGGTATATCACAACTAAGTAAGGTTCGCAGCATAATCGAAATGAGACGTAAGAATGCTAATCACTTGACTGCCGGTTTGTCCTCGATCGATGGTATAAGGGTTCCAGAGTCGCCTGCAGGTTATTTCCATGTGCATCAGATGTTTACTATAGAGGTAACCGGAGGCACCAAAGTACGAGACGATTTGATGAGGTTTCTGTCCGCAAACGGAATTGGGACGAAAGTCTATTTCTATCCTGTTCATTTGACACATTTCTATAAGAGCCAATTTGGATACCGGGGTGGTGAGCTGCCCGTTACTGAGCGAATATCCGGTCAGGTGCTATCATTGCCAATGTTTCCAGGAATGACAAATGACGAGATGGACTATATTATTGAGACAATACGCAAGTACTTCCTGAAGCAGTAAATGTGAGTTTCATTTGACTTCTCGTCCAAATTGCTCCTTTGGTACTTCATCAACAGCGCTCGTTTGTAGCCGGACTATACTCAGGTATGCTTTTCTTCAGTATATCAAATATGGCAGCCCTATCTGAGGACTCAGCAGATCCCGCCAGGGCTATCAAGTCCTCTTCAATGTTGACTGAATTCAATGACTCACTGCTATCAATCCGCAGAATGTACTCGCTTCGGGTAGGTACTAGTGTTTCTCCTCTCCCCACAAGTTCTTCGCTGAGTTTCTCGCCATCCCTGAGTCCGATGATATCGAACCGGATTTGATTATCCGGATTATAGCCGTATATTCGACACATCTCACGAGCTATTTCTAGGATTTTTACTTGTTCTCCCATTTTCAGCACATAGATTGCACCATTTTCAGCCATGGCTCCTGCCTGAATCACCAAGTGCGCTGCTTCTGCAATACTCATAAAGAACCTTTCAGCATCTGGATGAGTTATGGTAATTGGCCCTCCCTGTTCTATTTGCTTACTGAATAACCGCACTACACTTCCTTCACTGTTGAACACATTTCCAAATCGCACTGCGCTAAACTTGGTATGATTGCTCTGTCGTGCATATTCCTTCAGCAGCAGCTCTACATATCGCTTCGATGCTCCCATAACACATGTAGGATTTACAGCCTTGTCGGTCGAAATTGTAATGAGGCTATTAACACTGCTTTCGCGAGCAATTTCGAAGAGAGAGTTTGAGGCCAGGATGTTATTCTTTACTGCTTCTTCTGGATACATCTCCATGAAGTAGACATGTTTGAATGCCGCAGCGTGAAATACGATGCTTGGCGAATAGCGGACGAAAACATCTCGGATTCTGGCCTCATCCTGAAGATCGGCGATTACTGGGACTACCTTGTCCCTGAGGTTAATCATTTCGAGATTCCAGAGGAGTTCGGCAATTCCGTTTTCTGACCTGTCTACTAGTACAAGCAGATGGGGATTGAGGTGAACAACTTGGTCAACAATCTCTGATCCAATCGACCCTGCAGCGCCAGTTACGAGAACAGTTGCATCCTGTATGTACGATATGACTTCATCTCTGTTGGTTTTAACTGGCTCGCGTTTTACGAGGTCCTCAAAACGAACTTCTCTTATAGACGAGGCAACCCTACTCTCACCTGTTAGAATATCATATACTCCAGGGAGAATCCTGCATCCAACTCCTGCTGAGTCGCATATATTCCTGATTCGCTTGACCACCGGGCCGTGAGCTGAAGGCATCGCAATGACAACCTCATCAACTCCCAATTCGCTCGCTAGCTTCTGTATATCGAACGTCGTGCCAATGACCTTCAGATGGTCGATGTCCTGCCCTTGGAGTTCTTCGGAGTCGTCCACGAATCCGACGACTTCTACGTTCTCTGAATGGCGCTTTCTAAGCTCCTGAAGCGCATACTTTCCTCCATCTCCTGCGCCTGCAATTAGAACTCTCATCTTCTTGGGCATGGCATGTCACCTCGATGACAATCTTTTGAACCTATAAACTGAACGATACATAAGAGCGCATCTGTCACCCCCGAGATGAATGTAGCATACAGACCACAATGAGTCACGGAGGCCACTGGAGTCATCTCTGATACTGCTGCTTAAGTTTCTCAAAGAGTGAGATGTACTTGTCTATGAATGACCGCCGATTAAACTTCACTAGCGCAATCTTCCTTGAACTGATGCCCATCTTCTTTCTGAGATCCTTATCAGCTAGAAGAAGACTAATCTTTTCTGCGTAGACTGCCGGGTCATCTGTTTCATCTAAGAGAAATCCATTCACTCCATCCTCAACGAACTCGCTGACTTCACCGACGTTATTCGCTACTATTGGAACTTCGGCTGACATTGCCTGCATCCCAGAAATGGACACTCCATCGCTGAGGGGGCACTGCACATAGACATCAGAAATGGCAAAAGCCCTAGCCAATTCTGCGCCGTACAAGAAACCAGTAAATACTACTCTATCCTCTATCCCCAGGCTCTTGCAGAGCTCAATCAAGTTTTCCTTCTGTGGCCCGTCACTTCCGACAAGTAGGGTTGCGTCTGGGTGCTCCTTTAGGACCATTGAAAACGCTCGAATTATTATGTCAACTCTGTAAAAGGTTTCGAGTGTGCGGAAGCTCAGAACAACCGGCCCTTGGCCTATGCCATACTTCTGGTGGAACTCCTCTGTGTTGATACTCCTGACGAACATATCAGTGTCAACACCCCAGGACGAAATGAATAGCTTCTCATCTTCCACTGAATAGTATTTCTTGAGAACCGCAGCAGAAACCTCACTCTCAGTATGAATCACATCTGCCCATTCAATCGCCTTGCCAATAAGCGGGCGTAGATACGGGTATCTCTCGGGTCCAATGACCAGATCTGACCCCCATGCAACTATGATTGCAGGCTTGAATCTTGCCGCGTACGCAAGCAGGGATCCATTCGTAAGCTGATGTCCATGAACAACATCTATCTTATGTTCAATGAAGTACTTCCTGAGAAGCGGTCCGTAGAAATCAAGTTGGCTAAATATCGAGGTCCTATTCCTGACTTCATGGAGCAATGTACCGAAATGTCCCTTCTTCATAGTTGATGTGAGTAATGTCAATCGTTTCGGCTTATTAAGAAGGAATTGCTGACAGTCGTACTTGGGAGTTCGCACGAGTGCCTTGCCCATCCATTCTTTGACATAGACAACATGGGGTTCTATGCCTCTCTCTGTCAGTTGATTAGCCCATTGTTCAGTGTGGAAGGATATTGGATCCGAGA
>CAYPUO010000286.1:0-4897 GCA_964413775.1 uncultured archaeon | reverse complement strand
TATTTGTCCATGGTCTATCCATTATCTATGTATGGATATAAGCCTATGGTCTATGGGTAATCTATAGATTATCCACAAAGTAGTTCTTGCGTTCTATTCTTAGCACGTAAACGAGAGTGTGCCTCAGTGGTCGAGTATGTCAACATCAAGCTGCCCGCATCATTCAAGGAGAGATTTGAGCGACTGAATGAAGAATATGACCTAGGCTATGCAAGTTTTCCCGAGCTGATAAAAGAAGCAGTCCGGGAGAGGTTTGAGGAGATTGAGGCACACTATGGCGGACAAGAGTGATGATAGTCTTATGGGCTTTCTACCTCACTCTTCTGGCTATTTTAGAACTCACTCGGCTGAGTGGTGAGCTATCCACAGAATGGTCGTTCGATTTTTCGATACAAGGTACCGTACTTAAGCATGGGACTGATCGAGCGGTCCCGGAGTTCGCACTCTCTATGTACTGGCAGGGACCAGAGGAGCGGCTGCAGGAGTGGCTCTCGAATGCAGAGAAATTACGATATCTAGTGTGCAGTGGTTCCAGGTACCGGCTCGGACCTGCAGCAATCCAGGAGGGATATCAGTAGTGGCTGTCGAAAAATTGGAAGAAAATACTATAGTATCTCCTGTCGATAAATCGAAGGACTTACCAACTCATAAGAGGCCAGTACCTGCGGGCGGCTGTATCATTGAGAAGATGGTGGGCAAGTATGGCCCCTATCGCTACCACGTGAAGCGAGTTGGTAAGAGGCAGATCTGGACCTATCTCGGCAAGGCGTCCGAGTTACCAACTCTCAAGCATGGGGCAGAGTTGGTAAGTGAGGGGGTGCATGAGTAGTGACACGCTGCGGCATATTCTATCGCAAGGTGAAGGAACTTGGGGACTTCGATGAGATAAAGGAGTTCTGTGGGAAGACTGATAACACCGTGTACAAGATCATCGCACACATCAGGTATATGGACGAGTTCTTTCCAGGCTGGGACTCTGAGAGTTGTACTTTTGTACAATTGACTGAGAGTAAGACGCGCCTACTCAGGGCCCTTGCGAACTTCGACAGCAAGAGGCATGAGGAAGTCTTGTCCCATGTCCGCAAGCTGCAGAGATCGCCAACTGTGGATGAGATACAGGACATGATTGACAGCAGACCAGCATTTGACAGGTTCGGCGAGCCCCTGCGGTGCACCGGACATATTGATACCTGTAGGAACTGGAAATGTAAGGCGATGGTGTTAGGTGAGGGTGATGCCTAGTGTCTGCGGCAGAAGAGATCAGGGCTCTTGTCGGTGAGGTCGCTTCAGCGCTGCTTCAACGGCTTCGTCAACTATCGCCTGAAGAGCTCCAGAGTTTCTTAGGGTCTGGATCGCCTCAGCAACCCCCTGCTGCTGCTGACGGAGGAGCTCTTTCTCAGAGAGAGGAAGCCTGCAGCGACTACAGGAACTAGCCCCTGCATCATTCAAGGCCCCACAGTTTGGACATGGCACCGGCTCTGGGGCCTTGTCCTCTGTCTTCTTGGAGACCCCGAGATATGCCAGTTCTGCCTCTTCTTGGTCACTCTCATCAATGATTGCATAATATTCCTCTAGCATCGTGCTCTTCTTTGCATGGCCCATACGCATCTTGAGTTGTATCTCGTTCAGTTTCTGCTCCTTCAAAAGCTGAGTTGCCCAGCTCTTCCTGAAGAGATAGAGTGACAGCCGCCCCCTCTCTCTGCCATTGCCACGCCCTAGCCTCTGATTATGGACCCTCAGCGCTGGGTAGGTATTCCTGACGCTTATCCGATTTCCCTGCCGGTTCATGAATAGTGGTGCTGCCAGGTCTGTCCTCTCTGGATGTACCGACAGCCAGAGGCGTAGGTGTTGGTTCGCCAGTGGGGTGAGCAGTCTCACCGACCGCTGGCTCTGCTCATTCTTGGCCTTGGAGATATGCAGTGTGAATCCAAACCTGTCCTCTGAGATGTTGCCAAGGTTGAGCCGCGCGATCCCTGAGGGTCTAGCGCCGCTATCCCAGAGTACTGCATAGTACGCCTGCAGCATGGCACTCCTGGTATGCTCGATGATGTCCTTCAACTCCTCGATGCTCACTAGGTCGCGTTTATGGGTCTTCCTGACCCGTTCTCGTTTCTGATGTCGCAGTGCCTCCGTGAAGCCCTCGCTCAGCTGGATGCCTCGAAACTCGCAGTAGCGGCCAAGTACCTCCTTGTACTTCCGCTTGGAATAGACAGAGAGCTTGCCCGATGCTGCAATGGTTGACATGACAGTGTCGGGGTCCAGCGTCTCAAGGTCCAATCCGTAGGAGTTCACCAGCACCGAGAGGGTGTCGCGATAGGTCCTGATGGTCGCCTCTCGCGAGGCATAGACTTCCTGCAGCCAGGACGCAAAGCCCGCCTGCTCGCTTTGAATAGAATGTGTGTCGCTCATGATGTGTCTGGGCTAGGTATGGCCATGCTTCCATATAAGCGTATGTGAGAAGTTGGAATCAGTGACACTTCTCAATGTAAGAAACAAAAGCCGATATGACATGTGGAGAGCGTATTCTATGCTAGGAAACGCAATAGAACGGTTATCAATGGGGTCCACGAAAGGCATGGTGGATACAGATTCATTAGTCATCCTTCGAGCATTTAGAAGACTAGTGCTCCCAGATGTGGGAATTGCTCTGAAAGAGCCACTGTATGACAGTCAGAAGCTGGAGCCTGAAATCAAGCTGCTGCTTAACACAATAGATCATGTCCTGTGAAACCATCCTATCACTGGTTGGAAGTCATGACAAAAAGTGAAGACGGGGGTGCAGCCCCCTTCTCCACGAACATCCTGGCATCTTTGGATGTTCGCTTCATCGCGTCTTCATGCTTCTTCAATCACTGATATCGCGAGTACGTTTCTAGGCACAGAATAGCTGGTAGAAACAGTGGAATACAGTCTCACCGGTCCTACTGCACTTCCAAAGCTGCCCGGTATGTCCTCGCGGTCTTCTCAGGTCCGACTGCGAAGGCCACATGGCTCTCCGATCTGGCCATCTGCAGCAGGAAGGGGAATGTAGCTCACTACCAATAGACCAACTAAAATGATGCCTAAAGATAGCATGATTATCCTCTTCTTTTCCATCTTGATCCGACCTATATCATCTTTCTACTATTGAATTTCGCAGCTATTAAGCGTTTCACCCGAAAACCTGGCTTTCAACGATTCTTGTTTCCTCGAATATGAGGAAGATTGAGATGATAACACTGATATCATAATTGCCAGTGTTCCCATTTCTATGAGAGTTACATTGCTTGGGACAGGAACATCATATCCCGACCCGAAAAGAGTACAGTCAGGCATAATGATTGAAGCAGAGGAAAATATCCTCCTCCTTGACGTTGGATCAGGGACTCTACATAGACTTACGCAGACAGGTGTTAACCTAACCAAGATAACGGACATCTGTATCAGTCACTTCCATATCGACCACTGGTCGGACTTTGTTACTCTCATACAGACCCTCTGGCTGCTAGACTACAGGAGGCGGCTAAACCTCTTTGCACCTCCGACGGGCAAGAAATGGTTACGAGGTCTCTTCGATGTTGCCATTCCGTTCTATCGGGATAAAGTCATTATTGAACCTCATTTTCTCGCAGAGAAGGATGCTGTTCAGTGTGGCAGTCTGTCTGTTTCCACGTGTGCAACCCTTCATGGCACACAGGATGGGAGGGCATTCAAGGTCGAGCACAACGGAAAGACTGTGGTCTTCTCTTCAGACACCGGGCCAAGCCGAGACATTGTCGAACTGGCGAAAGAGGCAGACCTCCTAATCCATGAATGTAACTGGCTTGATGGTGCTCACCCAGAGGGCGTCCATACCAGTCCCAGTGAACTCATGGCAATCGTCGAAGAAGCGCACCCTGCCAAATGCATCTTGACACACATGATGCCAGAGGTCGTTTCTGAAAGAGAGAAAGTTCAGAACATTGTCGGCAGACGAACAGATGCAGAGGTAATCGTCGCTGAGGACTTGCTCGTTATCGACCTCTAGCAATGTGCCCGTATCATCTCATCTGACGGTTTATACATGCGCTCGATATTCCTGTAGCCGAAACCAGCCATCAGTATGAAAAGAGGAGCGGTCAGTGTAAGAGTGTCCCACTCCGGTAGTATGAGAGGAACGCCTGTGCTCGCGATCGTGAAGACGTTAATCGCCAGGACAACAAAGAAGCCAGAACCGTAGAGAGCATTGAAGACTGAGGCCTTGCGTGCGAATCCGTAGGAATAGTACTGCAGGACAAAGCGAGTTGCTCTGATGACATAGATCAGTATAGCGAGATTTGAGATTATCAGAGACTCTAGTCCTAGGAAGAAATACAGAGCATAAACGCCAAAGATCCCAACTGCAAGTTCAGAGTAGGTCCTCATCGGATTGAAGGGACGTCGGAAATCTTCCTTCTCATCGTGGGCGTCACCTGACGATGCGCCTGTTTCTGGATCTGGATTTTCGGTCAAATTCGGTCACTTCTCCGATTCTACAACGCCTTTTAACCAAAGCCCTGTCAGCAAATACCACTTCGAACACATAGTGTGAATCTTTAAAACAGCTCGGATTCACCTACTAACAGTACTCGATTTATTACGAGTTGGTGTAAGAAGCATGGCAGATGCAATTGAATGGACCAACGCTGGACCTGACCAGATTGTCTGGCGTTACCCGGATAACAGGATTAACTGGGGCTCGAACTTAATTGTCATGGAGAACCAGGCGGCCATTTTCTATCGGGATGGAAAGGCACTCGATACTTTCCTCGCGGGCCGCCACAAGCTGACAACAAGCTCTATGCCTGGACTTGTAGGATGGCTACAGAAGAAAGTCAAAGGCGACGTCTTTGAGGCAACCTGCATCTTTATCTCAAGAGGACAGTTCCAAGGCAAGTTT
>CAYPUO010000285.1:0-4916 GCA_964413775.1 uncultured archaeon | reverse complement strand
GTGCAGTACCATTCAGTTCAGTGGGATGCACAAGCAGGTAGTACATACCCTTGCCAGGTATCTTTGCTAGAACTGCAGTAGTAGTGGCAGTCTTGCCAACGCTGCTGGCTAGCTCAGCATTCTTCGTATTGAGGACTGAAACAGACATGTTGTTGCCTGTAGTAGGCCAAACAATACGTATACCCAAGTAGGTAGCACTGTCGTATGGGTTGTATATCGCATAGCTCCTGAAGTCCCAAGAACCTGGGTCTTGCACCATGTTGCCGTACATTGTGTTGTCGTATGGCTCCATCGTGGTGCCAGCGTCTGTAAAGACAGTGTTCTTAGCACCAGCAGGCTGTGTTATGTTGCACACAACCGTGTATGCGTAGGGCACACGCAGACCGGTACCAGCAAAGGCGATGAACCCTGTGTGGATACCAGCATCAGACGGAGCAGTCAGTGTTACGTTGACTGACCCGTATGTAGCTGTTCCAGGACCAGCGAACGCGATATTGCTATCGGTTGTCTGGCTCCAGGCAGTTATGGTCACATTGAATGCGTGGCCTGGTGCACTCCAGTTGACATCATGAATCGGATCATGAATGACCAGAGTCAAGTCACCTGCCAGAGATTCAGGAACCCATGTCATTGTGTTGACATTGCTCGGATCGTCCGCACTTGTTATGCGGGCAAGCTCATCACCATTCGTGGAAGTTGCGTTGTACAGATTTGGCATGAAGTCATGAGGACTGTTGTCTTGCCAATCATACAGGAACATCCATGGTTCGTTGCCAGCAACAGAGGCAGCGTTGAATCCAACACTGATAGTGACCATATCAGCTCCCATCATAGCTGAGTAGTCGGTGCTACCAAGTTCCCAGTTGAGATCGTAGTAGCCATACATCTGCTCACCCACCATGTTCGCTGTGTCGTTGTAGGAGAAGGTCACATTGCTGAATGTGTAGGTTGCTGATCTGCTGTACATGTACGCGCTTGAGCTCGTGTAGCTAGAGGTGTCTGGCGTAGCGTTCCAGTTAGCAACGCTTGTGTAGATACTGTAGGTTGTTGTCACACTCTGCCCAGGATACACCTCTCCGAAGAAGATAGCTCCATCAGGATTGGCGTTCGGGAATGCAACAGCACTGCTGTTCACACTCACTGGCTCATAGGTACCTGGTAGCACACCATAGTATGCCCAGGCATCGCCTATGATCTTGGCAAAGTTCATTGCTGAATCCAGAGTCGAGCCAAGATATCCACCACTATCAACAAAGCCACAAGCTGCAGCGGCATCGATTCGACCAAAGCCTTGCGTGGCAGGATCGTAACCGAAGTCCTGTGCTGTAGACTGGATGATTTCCTTGACTAGGAATGGACTAACAGGCGTTACTGCAAAGTTGAGTGCTTCTTCTACAAGAGCCACAACACCAGCAGTAATGGGTGCTGACATACTTGTACCAGCGAAGAGTGTTACATTGGCGCTACTCACATAGTACCAGTCTGGTGCGTAGTACTGCCCATAACATGGGGTCAGGCTGTAGTCAGCTAGACCAGGTGCAAGTACATCTGGGCTTGGATAGCCGGTGAAGCTTGGACCACGGCTAGTGAAGCTAGCGATACCCTCGTATGGCTGGGTAGGACCGTAGAGATACTCAAGCCATGCGCTCTCGGTTGAAGCACCGACAGTAAGGACACCGACTGCCGAACCAGGTGGACTAATGGTCATGTAGCCCGCACCCTCGTTGCCTGCTGAGAAGACGTGTAGCACGCCAGGATAGCTGGCATCAAGGATTCCAGGAGTTGACAAGATCTCCCATGTGAAGTCCAAGTAGTTCATCTGACTTGAAGGATCAGTGACCCATCCCCAGGAGTTGGTTACAACATCAGCCATGTGGTTTCCAGTGTATGTGAACTCGCCAGATGTCTCGTTGGTCATGTCGAATCCAGCACACCAGACGTAGCTGAAGTAGTCCTGGGAGTCAGAAAGCGCTCGTACGGATATTATCTTTGCTCCGGGAGCAATTCCCGTCATATTAAGTGTGGCTTTAGTGTTTGGATCTACATAATTGAAGCCCTTCTGTGCCGCAATAAGTGCCGCTGTTGCAGTACCGTGGGTACCAGAGTCCCAGTACAGACAGAAATCACCACTCTTGCTAAAGCCGTGGAACATTGTGTCAGTGCCAAATCCAAAGGCATCATAACACCACGATAGAGCACCAAGACTGAAGTCATCGATGCCATTACCGCTGTAGTCGTGTGCGACAATTGGATTGCTCAGGTCGTAGATCTCGCCAGCACTGAAGTCATCTGTGAAGTTCCAGTCGAACTTGCTATAGATTGTAGCAAGGTCAGCAGCATTGGTCAGGTTGTAGGTCTCATAGTAGAAACCGCCTGTCCATAGCAGGTTCCATGCATCAGCATCCGCCCAGTTGACAACCATGTGATATCCCTTGTCAGTACCATTGTAGACAAGAGCAGGTGCGAATAGCTTTGCATAGGGATTATTCCTCTGCTGGAAAATCCAGTTCACCTGATAGTTAGTACCTGTTTCCAGATTCGCGGTGTCGGGGAGTTGCCAGTCCTGCTTGGTGGACTCTAGCCATGTTGCATTGAGATCAATGCCCCAATAGTATGCGTAGAGCCAGATGAAGCCGACCCGGTCAATATAGGGAGTGGACGCATTACCATCACCATAGAGGTACCGCCCGCCACCAATATTGTTCAGGAGGGGATCCCATCCTGTGACATTCAGGTAGACATGACCATCCTTCACATATGTGAGCAGGTTGCCTTTAACGTCGACCCAGTCAGTGATATTCGAAACATAGGATGAGTTTGCGTAGTACCACATGGGCACAAGACCTTCACCCGTAGGATCGTATGAACCGGTATCGTATGCAGCCTGAAGCGCAGGGTTTCCAAAGTCGGCACCAGTGTCGACCTGACCCACCGTAATGCCAGTTCCATCATATGAAACAGAATTAGCACCAACAATTTGGCGGGACACTGCCGTATCTACGCCAGCCTGAGGTGTTGGAGCAACATCAATCTCCTGTTTCACAAGATCATTTACTGTTGGAGTACGGTAGGTGTCTGAATTGATTATTCCTACGCCTGGGATTTTAGCAAGCTCTCGCAGTGCCGCTGGTGAACTTATAGTGACCTTAAGTGTCTTGAAGTACACCATATTGACGAATTGGTCGATATGCACAACCTGACGAATTAAGTTCAGGTTTGCGCTAGGAGTGACTATAACCATTGCACTCACTCCATTGCTTGTATGGACCATTGTGTCAGTAACAGCACCAGTCTCAAGCCATGCAGATAAGACTGAGTCAATCTGCGGTGTGAAGCCGGGTTGTGACACGGTATCATACCATTGATTGATCTCTTTCTGCGTGGCAGGAGACAGTGAAGGCGAGCTTGCCGCTTCCGTGGTCACCGGACCTGCTGGTGCCACAAATACCGAAAGCGATAGGAAAGCAATGAACAGTACAACTGCCGCATCCTTTTCTAAGCTCATATTTTCTCTTTCTCCTCACTCTTGTTATAGAGAACAGGGCGCAGCAGAGCACATCATATAAGACATGCACTGCATCGCAATAAACCGATGTCTGCCGAGAACACCACCCCGTCGGGCTGGCAAACAAATCTCCTCATTCGCGTTCTCTATCTTCGTGATTAAGTACGAAGCTATGAATAGCGACTATTAAGCGTTGTGCCATAGTTGTACTTCATATACGGTTATATGAGCCGTTAGAAGGAAAAAGAGCACAAAGAACACTTCTTATTCGTATTCACGAGGTATAATGGCCTTCGAATGCCAAGAGGAGTAGCATATGCTCTAGTAGTAAGCAGTTTGAACAAACATAATTTGCTGCAAATCCCAGGCGATGGCCGGCAGCTATTTGCGTGTCATCTTCTTCACGCTATCCACGATTTCATGAACCATCATGACTGCTCCAATGAGCTCGACCTTCGGAGAGTCATCTCTCTCGGCAGGCTGACCTGCGATTCTGCCCATGGATCTGCCAAGCCCCTCAATAATCCCTGAGAGAGCTTTCTTCGTGGGTGCATCTAGTTCGCTTGAGCTAATCTTCGAAATGAGTTCAGCAAGGTCGGATATCACGCTGTCTGAGACCTCGGCCGCAGTTTCAGCCCTTCTCCCATAGTCATCGAGTTTTGAGCTAGCAGCTTTTAGTCCTGCCTCAAGTTCATCGATTCTATGTTGAGTATCGTGAGGAGAAGCAGCGCCAGATGCGGGGGCACCACTGGCCTCAGCCATCAAACGAAGGTCGGCAATCTCGGTTTGTAGCCTGCTAATTGTTTCATCCTTTTTGGAAATTGTTCCAAGCAGTTCTTTCTCTGTTCCGGGATGGGCTGTGGGGACCGCTCGCAGCCTAGACTCCATCTCAGCAATTGAGGCTTCGCGCTCTGATACTGATCCCTTCAGTCCTTCAAGCTCAGCCTTGAGATTCGTGAGTGCATCTTCCTTTTCCTTGACAAATTCGTTCAGTCGCTTGTTCTCGGACTCCAAGTCCTTCTTCTGCTTGGTTATGCTGTTGGCAGAAGTAGTAAGTTCCTTTAGTTGGTCACGCAAAGCGACATAATCCGGCTCGGGTGATGTGATGACGTACCTGGCCATAAGAGCGAAGATAATGACGGTACCAGACAGGTAAATCAGAAAGTACAGGATGCTATAAGTGAACACCATATTCGTCACACGCTGAAGGACCGCAAAGAATATGTCGTATGATCCGAACGGAACGTTCTCTGATGACCACCAGCCTGACCCAAATCCTGCGTAGAGAATCATCAGAGCTGCAAGTAGTAGTCCCCCAATACCTACGAAAACAATGACGTTTCGCCTTCTTTCCTCCTGCGGCAAGAACCTCTGATAGAGCAGTAACACGATACCACCAAAGATAAGGGGC
>CAYPUO010000284.1:0-4925 GCA_964413775.1 uncultured archaeon | reverse complement strand
GAAGATAGACTCGCCTCCATACTTGAGGAAGTCAATCTGGATGGCAGCTCACTTGATTCAGTTGCTGGAAATCTGTCTGGTGGCGAGAAACAACGGGTAGGTCTCGCCAGAGCACTTCTGCTGGAACCAGCTGCATTGCTTTTGGATGAGCCAACATCCGCTCTAGATGAGGAGTCGACTCTGAGCGTTGAGGCGACAATTGAGAAGATTATCACTGAGCATAACATTGGCGTGGTAATTGTAACTCACAACAAGGCTCAAGCACGCAGGTTCACAGACCGCGTTATCGAGATTGAGAAGAGGAGGGTCAAGTAAGTGATGCAGTTTGGATTTGATTTATTCGGATATCTTGGGAGCCTTTTGAATCAGGATGTCATGAATGCAATTAATGCGTATCTTGCAGCACTTGTACTGCTTGTCATGCTCATCCTTATCTCTAGATGGCAGGGTCTCGGAATAGGGTCGAAGCTTGTTGTTGGTACTATACGGGGGACAGTTCAGATCATTCTGGTGGCACTGATACTTGTCCAGCTGTTTGCCTTTGACAACATTTTCCTCATACTTGGAGTCCTATCGTTTATGAGCCTGTTTGCTGGCTATACGGCTAAGCAGAACCTGGAAGAAATCCCCGGTGTATTTAGAGCAGCCATGCCTGGAATTATCGTTGGGGGTCTCTCAGTGATGGTTATATCATGGCTTCTGGGGGTTGTGGAGCTGTCTGGCGAAATGATGATACCTATGGGTGGCATGGTAATTGGTAACGCCATGAACATCTCTTCTCTAGTCATTGATAGGATGTGGGGCAACGCACAGAAACAAAGAGTACTACTGGAAAGCGCTCTTGCACTGGGTGCGTCCTCATATCAGGCTACAGAGTTGACAATCAGGGAGTCAATACGCTCAGGTCTGCTACCCAACCTGAATAGATATGCAGCGCTGGGAATAGTCACCATTCCAGGATTCATGAGCGGTCTGATTGTGGGAGGCGCATCACCCCTGTTCGCAGCATTATACCAAGTGATAGTCTTCATCATGATATTCTTGGCCTGTGTCATCGACGGGGTCTTGGTTTCACGGCTATTCCTAAAACAGATCTTCAATGAGCGCCTGCAACTAACCGTCCCACCCCCAAGTAGGTAGAACTGGGGTCTGTATGTGAGAAGACAATGAACGTTTATTAGCATACAGAAGCAAAATTTGCTTGCTGAAAACGTAAGAAAGCTCATATATACACAGTAATGTAGACATAATAATGTATATATGCATACTATGAAGTCTATAACTGACATCAAATGAGTCTTCCAACAACTTCCCCGCGTGCAGACCTGCCGCAGGCTATTCTTGACGTCCTGCAGGTGCTCAAGGATATTCCGTCATCTTCTATCGCCAGTATTGCGAGAGCGACCGGGTTGGACAGGCGCACTGTTTCAAAAGCTGTCAATCTGATTCTGAAAGTACAGGACACTCTGCAGGCAAAGCAGATGGTCAAGAGAAAAGAAGGGAAGATGTGGGTAATTCGTCTTGTGTCAAGGACCTCGGATATGGTCCAGTCTACAAAGGATAAAGTGCTCCGGAGAGAGTAGGACTTATGACTTGGCGGGTCAATCGATTTGTTGCCCTAGTGGCATTTCCGTCACTAGCGATTCTGTCAACTACATTTATGTGGTCTATCGTTGGATGGAGAGTCTTCCTGCAAGGACTGGCCATCCTCATTATTGCCACAATAGTGGAGAATCTCATCTCATCACAGGGATACTATCACTATACACGGCAGGAGCTTAACGGACCATTCATTCGCGATGTTCCAGCGTGGATTCCGTTCTTGTGGATTATAGTAATTCAATGGAGTTTCCTTCTGGGATATAGTGTGGGGATGAATGATGTCAATGCCTGCATATTCTCAGGTCTAGTAGCAGCGTTAGTGGACCTCCTGCTGCTTGAACCTTGGATGAGCAGAAGGAAAGAGCTCTGGGTCTGGACCCCCGTAGAAAATGGCTATTTCAAGTTCATTCCTCCGGAACTTGACATGTTCACGGCACCACCCGGTAACTACTTAGTTTGGTTAGCGTTTCCAATAATCCTGAACTACGGCCTGGTGATTTCGGCACTCTTCATTCCATAGCTACGTGGGCTAGAGCCTAATGCCCAACCTATGAATTGGAGATAGGGGCCAAGCATAATTGTTAAAGGTGGGTCCGGTCACACGCGGCATATCTCACGGAGGCAGATTCAATGAGCGAGTCCGAAGCCTTTGACATCATCGTAGTCGGAGCCGGAATTATCGGAGTGGCCACAGCGTACCACCTTCAGAAAAACAGCGCTGACAAACGAATACTCCTGCTGGATAGATATCTAGCCGCAGGACAGGCAAACACTGCCATGAGTGCTGCTGCGGTAAGGAACATGTTTGCTAGTTCAACAAACCAGATGCTGACTGATTCTTCAATCAAATTCATTGAACATATCCAGGAGGAACTTGGATTCGAACTCCTCTTTGAGAAATGTGGATACCTCTGGCTGCTGAGTGATGACCAGTTCAACAGTGAGAGCGTGCAGATGTGGATTAAAAGGATGAACGCATCCAATATTGCACGCAAGGTATACAATAAGGCCGAACTCAAGGAAATGATTCCACATCTCGTTGTGGATTTTGAGAATAGCGAAGAAGCGGAGCTCATGCACCTCAAGGAGGTGAGCTATGGACTGTTTGGTCCCGATTGCGGTGTTGTTGACCCGACCCGCTTGGTGGAGTTCTATCTTGAGGAGTTCAAGAAGATGAGTTCAGTTAAGCCTCGCTACGGAGTCAATGTTGAAAATCTGATACTTGAGGCAGATCCCAAGCTTGACCTTCCTGGAGAACCATTCGTCTGGCAAGACAAACGGGTTGTAGGCGTGAAGACGGATAAAGGAGAACTCCGGGCTGGTTGTGTGGTGCTTGCAACTGGTGCATGGTCCAACGAACTCCTCGATCCAATCGGTATGGATAGCAGGACCAAGGGCAAGAAACGGCAGCTCTTTGTTGTACATGCTACGGACAACGAAGGACTCAACAATCTTCTTCACGTAGAGGGGTTCAACGAAATAGGCATGTGCCCGTTTGTCATTCTACCCAGTGCTGGAGTGTACTTCCGGCCTCAGCTTCAAGAGCAGGGTTTCTGGATCGGGTGCGGCGACAAACTTGGAAGAGCCTACTACTATATCCAGACTGATGACGTATTGATTCCAGAGAGCGCGTACTATGAGAATAGTATGTTTCCGGTTCTTTCCGCCTACTTTCCCGACTTTGCTTCAACTAGGCCAGTGAACATGTGGGCAGGCGGCTATTGTTATGCTCCTGATGCTATTCCTTTCGTATACCTTGAGAACGGAGTCCTCGTAGCTAATGGTGCAAGCGGTTCAGGAATCATGAAGGCTGATGCAATGGCACGCGTTGCAGATGCGTTGTATCGCGGACTTCCCGAGGCAGAACTCTATGGTGGAAAGAAGATTCCCTCTGACACTCTATCGATCAGGAACCGAAAGGTTGAGGTTGAGAGCGTGGTAATCTAGGATAGAATGCAATTTCCTGCTTGGCCAGTTGGCCACTCCTATCGGACCCAGGCAATACAACACGCCCTAAACGGATAATTTTCACTTTCTGGCCAATATTCCGCAAAAATAACATTAGTGCCTTTCCGTATAGCTTATTTTGTTCAGAGTGCTCTCCTTCTGACATGAAAGTCGGGATTCTTACAAGTGGTGGCGACAGCCCTGGAATGAATGCGTGTATCCGTGCATTAGTCAGGGTCGGCATTAGTAACGGACTTGAGATTGTTGGGATCATGGGCGGCTTGCAGGGGCTCTTGGAACGCAAGTTCGAACCAATGGTTGCACGTTCAGTTGCGAATATCATCCATCGCGGGGGCACTATCCTTACAACGGGGCGTTCAAAGGAATTCTATAATATAGAAGGTCAGAAGAAAGGTGCTCAGGTTCTGACTGAAGAAGGAATCGGAGCCTTAATTGCAATCGGCGGAAATGGGACGATGCAGGCAATGCAAAAACTCCAGCAGCTCTGGGATGGACAGATAATTGGTCTCCCAGGTACTATCGATAACGATCTGTACGGCACGGACTACACCATCGGATTCGATACGGCTGTGAATAATGCGATCGATGCCGCAGACAAGATCCGTGATACGGCCCAGTCTTTTGATCGACTGTTCTTGATTGAGGTCATGGGAAGAAATTGCGGAGCTATTGCGCTGGATGTAGGGATATCCTGTGGCGCAGAGGCCATCTTAATCCCCGAAACGCCAACTGACTTGAAGAAGACTGCAGCTGACATTGTGGCAGGAAGGAAGAGGGGGAAGAACTTTGAGTTCGTTATTGTTGCAGAGGGTGATGAGGAGGGGAATGCTATGGAGATAAGCAAGAAGATGGCATCAATGGTTGGAGAGGACTGTAGGGTGAGCGTTTTAGGGTATATACAACGAGGAGGGAATCCCACTCGGGCTGACAGAATCTTAGCTACAAAGCTTGGGGCACATGCAATCAACTGCATCGTCAGCGGGAAGACAGGGATTCTGGTTGGTGAGGTCAAAGGAGAGCTCGCTGAAACGCCGTTTGAGGATACCTATACAAAGTCGAAGGGCCTTGACTATGATCTCCTCGGACTTGTGGACAGTTTGTCGATCTAAGTGAGGCTGACGCACAAAGCTGACCCATACACGGAAAGTCACGATGTAGTAGCCCACAATATCGTAAGCTATTGAACAAGAACCTAGGACTATGATGTTGGCTTGCTTTTCATCGAACGGAAGCGCCACCCATACTTGGCAATAACGAGGATGATAACCGACGCAATCACGACTATTAGGATCAGGTTAGTCTGGCCTCCAGCGATGATGACGAAGTCATGGCTGACCTTGTATATTGTTCCTTGG
>CAYPUO010000283.1:0-4932 GCA_964413775.1 uncultured archaeon | reverse complement strand
ATTTGTAGCTCTAAGGTCATCATGAGTGATGACAAGAAATCAGCACATTGCTCCAACATGAACTGCCCTGCTCAACTCAGACGGGGAATCGAGCATTTTGTTTCACGTGGCGGTCTAGACATAGAGGGCCTTGGAAAGAAGCGGGTTAAGCAGCTTATAGACGCAGGACTTGTCACAAACATACCCTCTCTGTTCCGTTTGACTGTTGACGACCTTCTCCAAGTGGAGAGGTTTGGCAGCACTTCTGCTTCGAACCTGATCGACCAAATTCAGGCAAGCAAGAAGCAGTCACTAGATAGAGTAATCTTTGCGCTCGGAATTCAAAATGTAGGGCAATCCACTGCACGCCTTCTAGCAAGGAATTTCGGATCAATAGAGAAGCTGATGAACACGAATGCCAGCAGTCTTGAGTCCATAGAGACCATAGGCCCGGAGATTGCAGAGAGTATCCTTGGGTACTTCTCTAATGCATCCAACCGCATAATGATAAACGAACTCGCAAGCCTAGGACTCAATATGTCCAGAACTAAGGCACCGAAGCACGCAAAGGCACTCAAAGGGCTCACTTTTGTCTTCACTGGCACCCTTGAGCATCTGACACGCGACAAAGCAGAAGCTCTTGTTGAAGAGCTAGGGGGTAAGGCGGCAAGCAGTGTGAGCAAGAACAAAGACTATGTGGTAGCCGGGCCCGGTGCAGGGTCAAAGCTGGCGAAAGCACAACATCTCGGGCTGAATGTGATTAGTGAAGCTGAATTCATAGCAATGCTGACAGAGCAAGGACTAGAGCTGCCACAGAAAGCTGAGTAGCACTGGGAGATGCATCATTTTCTTCTCGTCCTGAGTATGATAAGAACAACCGTGATCGCGGCAGCTGCGGTTAAGGCAATCAAGGCAGGGCGCACGTCTATTTCATCAACTTCATCGATAGGTGTGCTCGTTGACTGCGAATGAAACATCTCGAATATGGTGTGACAGATAAACACATCCGTAGAACCTTCTCTGGTCTTCTGAAAAGCGTTTCCAGAAACTGGCAAGTTGTCGGATAGGGTTCGACCCGTAATGACTATATTTCCATCGGAGTCGATGGCAATGCCTTCACCGATGTCTTCATTGGCGCCTCCAATCAGACCTGAACGAAGAATCCGCTGGCCATCCGCAGAAATCTCTGTGGCAAAGGCATCGTAGTTTCCAGCAAGCTCCAGGTATGACGCGTTTAACGTTGGGTAGTCCTCACTACTTGTACGACCTACGAGCTCGATGGTGTTCTGAGGAGTAACTCTTGCATCCCAAGTTCTATCTGTTCTGCTACCCCCAATGAAAGTGAGGAAATTAACGACACCTAACGAGTTGAATTCTGCGACGTAGCTATCTGAAGCACCTCCACCGTATTCAGGTTGCAGAGCTGAATGTGTGTTCAAGTCAGCTGACCCTGTGGGGCCAGCCAAGATGTAGTTCCCCTCAGAATCGACATCAACGCCAAGCCCCATGTCCTCACCGGAACCGCCAACATATGTCATGTACAGGAGCTTGCTGCCATTATGGGCAACCACAGCAAGATAAGCATCAACGCTTCCTCCGTACGACTTCTGGAAGGCGTTCTCACTCACATCAAGATCTGGAGACTCGGTTACACCTGAGATGACATAATTACATTCACCATCCACTGTCATGCTCCATGCCCTGTCCGTCCCTGATCCCCCGACATAAGAGAACATCTGCAGACTGCTGCCATCAGCACTCAGCCGAGCCACAAATGCATCTGCTCCTGAATTATCTAGTCTATGTGCACCATAAGTCCCTAGGCCACCAGAAGTTGTCCAACCAGAGAAGAGAACATTGCCTAGGTTGTCCAGCTCCAGACCATAAATCCAGTCTTCTCCAGAACCACCAAAATAAGTGCTATATAACAGGACACCATCAGGAGAGAGCTTGGTAACAAAGCCGTCCTTTGCTCCTTGAAAAGTGGATTGATAGGCGCTTTCAGTGATCGGAAAATTAGCACTACCAGTGGTCCCTGCCAAGAGTATCTTGTTCTCTGGGTCAATGTTAACGCTGTTTACATGCTCATAACCAGACCCACCAAGATAGGTTGCCCATAGTAGTCCGCCAGAGATGTTGAATTTCGCCACAAATGCGTCCCATTCTCCTCCCATGAAGACGGGTTGCATTGCACCATCTGTCACAGGCAAGTCATTGCTACCCGTTTGACCAATGAGTATCGTATTGCCACTATGGTCATATGCCGCTTTCGTCGCATCTTCTTGTGAACTCCCTCCAAATAGGCTGCAATACTCTGACGACGAAGACTTCTCAAATGTGCTGTACACACTGCTTGGACTCGCATCTGCAAGGTTCTCCGAGAAACATATGCAACTCAGCAAGAACAGCGCGTTAACCAAGAGAACTGATAATAGCTTGGTACTCCTATTCACCTCTATCCCTCCTAGGGACTACAACAGAGATAATATGGGGTGCAAGAATGAATAAAAAGACATGAGAATGACGCAACTGCTTTCGAGGTGCTTCTCTTCATTCATTCTTTCACATACCTCTTCTTGTAAATCGATGGCCCTCTTGTCAGTTTGAATGCCAGCTCAGGGGTAGGACTGCAGGATCCCCTTTTGGAATGACATTATGAAGAGCAAAAACACCTTTAGAGAACTGAGTGCTACGAATACCTATGCAATCTGCAGAAGACGACTCTAAGAAATTCCTTGCTGTTGAAACAGCTGGAGGACCATCGTGGCATCCGAATAGCTCGAAGATTGCGTTCGTCCATGATACAGAAGGATATTATCAAGTCTATGTCGCAGAAATCGATGAGGGTAGGGCTATTTGGCCTGAGCGAGTCACCTATGCTGACAATCGCTGCACAGAACCGAGATTCCTTGCCGACGGTTCGCTCCTGTTTACAATGGACAGAGGTGGAAACGAGAATTTTCAAGTCGGGCACATAAGCCAACGGGGCAGTCTCCAATGGATATCCACTGACATTGCGGCTAAACACCGGATCTCGCTTGTAGATGGTGCATCGTTCTACTATATGGCCAATATCGCTGATAAGAGCAGGTTTGACATATTTCGACAAAGAATGCCAATCGAGTCGAATTCGGTAGAGAAGCTGTATCAACCTCATGAGGGAGTCATGCGTCTTGCACTACTATCAGATGATAAGAAACATGCCATTCTGTCACAGTTTCTCGGAAATACAAAAGAGAACCTTTGGATGCTTGACATTGACGAAGGCACAGCATTCTCTCTGACCAAGGATGTGAACCAGCGCGACACAAGATGGGAACCGTGCAAGTTCCTCGATGAGTCCCACATCCTTGTGACAACGGACCACCTATCTGATTTTAATCGATTAGCCGTGCTGACGACAGATGGAGAATTCTTGGAGTATCCTGATGCAGAACTTGAATTCAGGGGCCCAGTCGAGGAAACGACAGATTCTGCAGGGGCTCCTTTCGTGTATTTCTCTGTCAATGAAGAGGGCTATAGCAGACTGTTCCGGGCACTCTTTGACCGCAACAGCATGAAGGAATTCATCGAGATACAATTACCCATGAAAGGAGTCCTCCAGTCTGCCGATGAGAGATCTTTCTCAAAGGGAATGAGCCTATCTCCTGACGGAAAGAAGCTGGCCCTGACGTTGAGCACGTCTACTGAATCCACTAATATTTGGATTGTAAACACTCAAACCCTAAACATCTGGAAAGCCACCAATGCTCAGATGTCAGGGAAAAGTCCGAGCGATTTCTCTTCTGCCCTCCTGAATAGATTCGAAAGCTTTGACGGGCTGAGTGTCCCATACTTCATTTACTACCCGAAGGGTGAGAAGCCAAAAGCAGGCTGGCCTGCCATAGTCGTTGTGCACGGAGGCCCCGAGTCGCAGAGCAGACCAGAGTTCAATCCTGTTATTCAATTCTATGTTTCAGCTGGATTCTGTGTGATTACCCCTAATGTTAGAGGTAGCTCAGGATACGGGCGAACATACCTTAACTTGGATAATGTCGCAAAGCGCCCTAATGGCATCCGGGATATCAAGTCGCTCTACCAGCATATTCAGAAGAACGACTCGAACGTTGACTCATCAAGAACTGCAATCTATGGCGGTAGCTATGGAGGTTATGCTGTACTCGCCTCTATAACTGGATTTCCCGAATTGTGGAAAGCTGCTGTAGATATCGTGGGCATCTCTAATCTCGTGACTTTTCTGCAAAACACGGCGAAGTGGAGAAGAGCACTGAGAGAACAGGAGTATGGGTCTCTTGAACACGATCTTGAGGTTCTTGAATCCCTGAGCCCGATTCACAAAGTGGAGAGGATTCAATGCCCATTGTTCATCATCCAGGGAGACAATGACGAGAGAGTTCCTCTGTCGGAGTCTATAGGAATCTACGAAGCGGTTAGCAAGCGAGGTCTCTCTGCAAGACTCCTGCGATTTGCGGACGAGGGCCATGGACTGTCCAAGTTGGAGAACCGGATTAAGGCACACAGTGAAGTCCTCTCATGGCTGAAAGAAATTGTATAAGGATATATGATTAGTCAGAGTTAAGAAGAATGTAGGCACGGAATGAGCAGGAGTACCGATGGAATGAAGCGAGCACTGGCTGTCCTCATCATACTACTTGTGATGCCAGCTCCCACAGCTGCATACCAATACGAGCCCGTTTCTTATGTTGATAGCGGCGTAAGTGTAACTGTATCCATTGAAGCAACGACTGCATGGATTGCACCGTTTGCCGAAACGGTGAATGTCTCTGTGTTAGCAGTACCATCGGCGGACGGAGTAGTAGGGGTGAATATCACATCACTCTCTGTTATCGTCAACAGTGAACAAGCCGACCAAGCCGGCTTTATCCTCATCGCGGCAGCTGAAAAAACCGGTTCGCCTCTTGCAACAGGCGAAACATCAGCAAACTACTCTAC
>CAYPUO010000282.1:0-4948 GCA_964413775.1 uncultured archaeon | reverse complement strand
ATGTGTCCAGCTATTAGGGTGCAACAAAAGAAATCAAACATCCTGGTCTAGGGCCTTGCTGCAAGCTCCTCTCCAAATGGGTTTCCCGAGGAGAGTTCGCCCCGAACGATGCTGCACTCGGAGCGAAGAGAATCGACAATATTAGACATCCTCTGTTCGATGTATTCTGCCTGCTCACTCCAGCTGACCTTCGGATCGTAGAAATCCTCGTAACTGATAGTATGGGAGAAGTTCAACAGGACTCCCTTCACACGCACTCCAACAGCAGTGAATGTCACTCTGCGAATCCGCTCGGGATCATCGAGAAACGGCCCTCTGTAGAAGTAGGGTCTGTAAGTGACTAGTGCTGCCTGACGAGCGTATTCCTCAAAGTCTTCATACCTGTCCAAAGTGACTGGAAGGTTTGATTCAGTCTTCACATCGCGCAAATATCTCACCGGTTCCGATACTTGACCCTCCTACCCCACTATTTCCAGTGGAGCCATTGGAGAGTTCTTGCTTGTACAGACCTCCCGGCCAGTACATACATACTATATACACAATCATATATAAATATTTTTATTATTTTATTTTTTCAAATATACATTGCTATTTCATGCTCTTGGAACACGTGTTCTAACAGAACCACCAACACGAACATGCAGAGAAACTGAAATACCCTAGAACGTATCGCATACACGGCGGATTCTACGTACCTGCACCAGCTTTACGTATGCAAGGTACTCAAACAGCCTGCTTATCACTCGTGACTTTGCACGCGCAGCAATTGACAGAAAGAAAGTGTACCCCTTTATCTCGTTCTCAAGGGCGCGATTGCAGACGAATATCCGTGGGTCGGACTCCTCACGCGTAAGGTCGAATGGTGTTGCATCTGGCTCCTGATCTAACAGGTCAGACTCTGCAAGCTCTGAGAGCTCTTCGGATATACCGGACACCATCATTTCTCTGAGTCTGTCCATGAGCTCCGACTCAGTATCAGCTAACACCATTAACAGTGCCTTGACCTCTGGAGTCTGCGCGGCGGTCGATGCCCTATGGTAGTACTGATAGTGATTGGCTACCGTTGTGAGAGCTAGCCTGAGCATCGGGTCAATAGGGTTCTTGGGACTCATGGCAGAACGGCATATAGTAGACAAACATGCAAAAAGACTTTCCCGTGCTGAATGGTCAATATGTCTTGCAGATGTTTCTTAGCTGGTTAATCTGTTGCATCTTGAGGTAGGCGAGGTACTCGAAGAGCCGACTGACGACCTCTGACTTGGCCTTGGCTGCGAAATTCAGATAGAGTGTGTATGTCTTCAGTCCCTTCTTTAACGCCTTGTTGCAGATGAAGATTCGAGGATCGCTCTCCTCCCGAAAGGGATCAAAAGGTGTGGGATCAGGAATCTCATCACGGTCACCTGCGTGCTCCAGTTCCTCAATCTCATCCACGATCCCAGTCACAACCATATGTTGTAACTTCTCAATCAGTTTTGATTCTGACTCTGCAAGGACCATAAGGAGTGCCTTGACTTCGGGCATCTCAGCGCTCTCTGCAGCGGAAACAAAAAACTTGTGCTGAAACTTCGCCGTAAGGAGAGCAAGCTTAAGCATCGGGTCTAACGATTCAACATCATTCAAGGCTGCATATACGCCATACAAAACAGGATGATAGCAGTTTCTGTTACATACTATTCCTTCTGAAAGGCCTCTGGATTAGCAAGATAATTGGAGATTAACTTGTGCTCATGAGATGGCATCCTGTCTTGTAGCAGTGAGAGCCCTTCATCTACAAAACGGATTAGCGAGTGTAGTCGCATCCCTGCAGACTTGACAGCCTCTTCTGCGCCCTGTTGCCTATCAATGAGGACCGCGATGTCCTCACATGTTGCTGTCTTAATCCCTCTTGCCTCTAGTTCGGCTTGGACTTGCGACCTGGCCGCTAATTTGCTTGTTAGGCCAGTCACTAGGTCATCTACCAGACAGAGAGAGTCACCTTCCTCAAGGACACCCTCAACAAGGGCATGCTGACCATACTCCTTCAGAACGCTCTGTAAGTCCTTCTCAGACTTGACTCCAGCCAGTTTGCGGGTATGCACAGCAGGCAGTCCAGACTCAAGCGAAACTGCGGTGGCTATGGGGATTCCTGCAAATGCAATGCCCACTAGCTTATTGACGTGTGGGGCCTCCTCGCGTATCATCTGGGCCATTGCCCGTCCGGCTTTAGCCAGAGTATCAGGATAGGAACTGATAAGCCGCAATTGGATATAGAAAGGGCTCCACAGTCCCGAAACAAGCTTCCACCCTTCGGGGCGATCCCTCTCCGATGTCAGGAGCATCCTGTTCTGATAGATAGATGTCATAATCTCTTTCTTCAGTTCTTCAAGACCGGTATGTCCCTGCATCTTCTCGACCTGACAAAGGCTGGACCTAAAGCCCTCTTTAACTTTGACTGAGATTCCTGGAAGAGTACCAGACAGGAACCTACATGTTTCCGCGAAAGTTTCCTCCGGAAATATGGCAGACTATCTGTTGTTCCTGTTGGTTGTGCCACTGAACAGGAAGGAGAGTACCCTGTTCCGCCTGATGCCGTACAAGACCACAGGCACTGAAACTACTAGGCCTAGTGTAAACCTCAGCGGCCAAAGGACACCATAGATAGCACCAACCTCTGGAAGGGTAAATCCGAACAGAAACATGATTGGTGCAACAAGGAAGAATGTCAATGGATGAAACTCGTAGACCTCTTGGGAAACGTTGCCAAGCATGACTAGACCCCTGCGCAGTGAACTGAAGAACATCGCCAGATTGCTGGCTACGATAAAGACAATGATCGTCCCTAACGTCCCTGTACCAAGATATAGACAGATGCAGAGTCCAATGTTGTCAACTGCAATGTCTGTGAAGCCGTTCAACTGCGATGTGAAGAACAGAGTCACAACTGCCAGTAGTAGAATCAGACCATCCCTCAATTTTGACCCTGTAGTCCAGAGTGAGCATCCATCTTCCTTTCGCAACTCGTTACCAATGAGAGTGAAGCTGCAAGCTATCAAGATTGCGCTGATATGCCATGGCACCAGCATTGGATAGAAGAGCAGATTGAGCAAGATTGCAGGGACTGATAGAGCGGGTATTAGGAGGTACCTAACAAAACGAGGAGCGTCTTCAATGAGACGGTCAAGTATTGCAAACAGGAGAAATCCGAAATACAGAACCGGGAGAAACCAAAGATGCGTAGACTGGAGCGGGGGACCACTCCCATAGACAAACCAGAACACTACCTGATTAGGTGTGAGATAGGTGTTGACTGCATGTGGGAAGAGATAGAAGAGGACGATTATGATCGTCTGAAGGCAGAAGTAGGGGATGAGGAACTGGCGCCCTCTGCTTATCGCAAACCTCTTCAGGTGATATCGGTGCCTCTCAGATCTATACGTAAGGCCAGCCATGACGAAGAATAGGGGGATGGTGAAGCTATCGAGAATGGTTGTAATGATATTCACATTGGGGATAATTGAGTGAATCATAATGACTAATATTATGCCAATGCCTTTCGCTGCATCAATCCACTCAACGCGTGTTGTATCTGCAGCAAGTTCGGACATTGGTGGCACACCTTTCTTTGGCTTCCGGCTAACTTCCTATAAAGACTAACCTTAGACAAACTTTTTAACGCGCACATCTTCGGACTGTCCCACACGCGCTCGTTGTCTAAGAAACCGCACATGCTGAGGTTTTGACCAAGGGGCTATGATGGATCCCTGCCACGGATCCGGCAACAACATCCGATTCGAATGTGGTCGGAAACCGGGAACTGCGTTCAAGTCTCGAATGTGGTCGGGAATTCGAGTCCCGGCGAGCGCACCACTCCTTCTACCATGATGTTACGATAGTTGGTGACACTATTCCTTAGGCATCTTCTCAATAGCATTGGAAATGCCTGTGAGTGTTGCCTCAATGTCCTTGTCTGTATGGGTGAATGACAATGCACCTAGCCCATGGTAACCAAGGATTCCTTCCTGCATAAGATATCCTTGGAAGATATCTTGCTTCCTATGGTCAAACAGTTTCCCAAGCTGTCCGGGTGTCCTGAGAGGACTCCCAAGCTTGGAGTTCAGACAACTGATGAAGTTGAGTGATCCGAGGCCGGTCCCAATAATGTCTGCCTTCATCTCTGTAAGCATCTCATTCAAGCAATCCCTGAACGAATCGCCCATTTTGTTCAGCTTTGTATAGTCATCTTTCCTTGCGTGCAGTTCCTTGAGGACAGCAAGTCCAGCAGCCATAGTAAGAGGGTGACTTGAGAATGTCCCTCCGCCAACCCATCGACCGCCTTTTGCTCCGGGTGCTGCAAGAGCCATGACATCTTCTCTGCCACCATAGACCCCAAGAGGCATGCCGCCAGCGGCTGCCTTTCCTAAGGTCAGGAGGTCGGGTTTTACTCCAAACACATTGTCACCAGCTGTACCATAGTGGAAACGAAATCCGGTGATAATTTCATCAAAGATGAGCAGAATGCCCCGGGACTCTGTTTCTTCACGTAGATAGGGGAGGAATCCATCCTCGGGAGGTATGCCTCCACCAGCACCGATGACAGGCTCTACAATGATTGCAGCAAGGTCCTTTCCATGTGCCTTGAGCATTGTGTCAAGACTCTCTCGGTCATTATAGTCAAAGGACACACCATCGTAATAGGGGGTGTCAGAGTACGGATGATTGATGTGAAACGCAAGAGCATCATTACCTCCGTGCCAGCCGCCCAAGGACTTGCCGATGAGGCACTTTCGTGTGAAGAGCCTTGCCAACCGAACAACATACATGGTGGACTCACTGCCAGTAGCAGTGAATCGCATCTTCTCAAGTAGTGGGACAGCTTCCTTCAGTCGTTCTCCAAAGAGGACCTGTGCTTCGGTTGATGCCCCAAAGTGATGCCCAATCTCAAGTTGATTTTGAATGGCTTTCTTGACTA
>CAYPUO010000281.1:0-4963 GCA_964413775.1 uncultured archaeon | reverse complement strand
GCTTAGGCCTGGGGTACCTAGTCATTATCAACGAACAACTTGGTCTAATTGGTCAGACCATCTCCGCCATGCTTGTGATAGGAGTGATTGGTTTCCTGTTCAGTTATCTATTTCTTAGAATCGAACATTATCTGCTGAGGTATCGACAAGAGATTTCAGTCTAGCATTTGGGCACGAAGAGCCTTTTCCTGCTCAGCTCTCAGCACCTCCAGAATCTTGGCGCGGTATTCACGGCTCTCACTGCTTGCTCTGACTCTCGGTCTCGGCAAGCCAATGTCATACTCTGCAATAATCTTCGAAGGCATATTACTTAGGACAAGGATTCGGTCAGACATGAAGACTGCTTCATCGACATTGTGGGTCACAAAGAGCACGGTCGAACCAGTCTGGTCCCAGACACGAAGGAACTCCTCTTGGAGGTAGTTGCGCGTCTGTGCATCTAGGTTTGAAAACCCCTCGTCCGAGGCAAGAAGATCAGGACTTGTTACAAGACATCGTGCCATCTCGACCTTTCTCGCTTGTCCGCCTGAGATCTCATGCGGGTAGTGGTCTTCTAGCCCCTGGATACCCACAAGTTTAACCAGTTCGTTCGAGCGTTTCTTTCTCTCCTCTCTAGGTACCCCCTTTATACTAAGCCCGAACTCGATATTGGCCTCTACGGTTAGCCATGGGAACAAGGACTCTTGCTGAAAAATCACTGCAACTCTGTTATGTCCCATCTTTTCTTCAACACCATCAAAGAGCACTGAACCGGAATCTGGTTTCATTAGTCCGGCGATAACCTTGAGCAGAGTTGTCTTTCCACATCCTGAGGGACCGAGTATGCTCAGGAACTCACGTTCTCTCACATCAAAACTGATATCATTAAGCACAAGCTCTCTCCCGTCGCTTCCATCTTCATAGGATTTTGTGACATGTCTGACAGAGAGCTTCGACAAGCATTACACCGAGCTCTATCCGACCAAGGTCCGTTATATACTGTAGCATCCGTCAACAAGGACACCAGCAGTCAAAGTAAAAAATGGCTGATATGAAATCGCATATGAAGTTCAGATATGATTCCATCACAGCATAGTTCATATCGTTCTGAACCAGTCCTATGACAGGAGCTGTAATCGAAGTGGTCTCTCCGCGCATAATGTACGAGATTGAAGACGAGCTTAGTACCAGTGCAATCGCAATAGGAGATGTGTCAGGCTCTGGACAGTCTGAGCTCTGCACTGGAGGCCGCGACGGAGTTATCAGACTCTACAACGCAAGCAACGGTGAAACTCGTCTCCTTGCACAGCATGATGTAACAGGTGCAATCCTTTCAATCAAAATCGCGGATGCAAATAATGACGGAATGATGGAAGTTGTCGTTGGCCGAAGTGTGGGGCCTGGTGAGAACCCGGGCGAGTCAGGCACCGTGCAAGTCTATCGCTATGCCCCTAGTGGAACGCTTGAGCTGCTCGGGAGCTACGCCATCGATCGATTCGTGACAACTGTTGTCGTAACTGATGTGACGGGTGACAACAAGAATGAGATTGTAGCAGGGGCAAGTGACATGACGCTGAGGGTATTCCGGCTTGACCCCGAGAACAATATCACTGAGATTGCCAAGAGAGAGCTGGATGACATGCCAATTGCAATAGGCGTATGCGATGTCATTGGAGATGAAATCGACGAGATCGTCACCGGTAATCGAGATGGTTCTCTCCGCGTGTTTAAGCTGACAAATAGTACTCTGGATCAGATTGAGGCCCTTGAACTGCCCAGTCCAGTCATATCCATTGCATCTGGAGACCTGCTAGGCGATCGCAAGATGGAGCTTGGTGTTGTTACACACGATGGCTCAATTAGAGTGTATCGTAATGAAGAGAGTAAGCTGGAGCTCTTCTCCGAGCTTGAAGATGTTAAGGCGCTGTCGATACGAATTGCTGAGTTGAATGCAGACCATATGGACGAAATGGTGGTCGCCACCTCTGACTATAAGATTGAGTTCTATAATCTCTACATGGCCGAGCTGCAAGAGATTGCAGAAGTAGACGTAAAGACAAAAATCCTGTCAATCGCTGTTGGCGATATGTCTGGTAACGATCGGAAAGAGATACTTGCAGGGGTTTCTGATGGTCCGCTAAAGGTAATTCAGGGTCTCTATCAGATTATCCCCAAGTTCAAGGTGATTACACCACCTACTACAGAAGATGAGATGATTGCAAAGCTCTCTGTCATGAATGTGACTGATGAGCCTGTTCAGGGCATTACGGGCAAGATCTATTGGTTCCCGAAGGCGAATCTTCAGGTCGATCCACAGCAGATCCGTTTTGATGTTGGACCCAAGGAAACAAAGACTATGGACATTAATTTGGTACCGCTAGAAAAGGGTACAGTCATCGTGCGGCCCGTGGTTCTAATGTGGACTGACGAGGAAGGGAAAGTCAAGCAGGTAACAACGCCCGAAACCGCAATTCTGGTCGATTCGGACATGGTTCATGCTGCTCCTGCCGCAACCCCGCCTGTCACTATCTTTGTGGATGAATCCGTTGCAGAAGAAGATGAAGATGTTGAGTCAATTGAAGGCACTGGGTTTGGGTCGATTCTCCAAGCATCTGGTGCAGAGAAAGTCAAGGTTGTAACGAGCAGCGGAACAACTGAGTCCCTCAAGGCGGCTGAAGAATTGCTTGACCAGCTCTTCGGAGAGCCGTCTGGTGAGGGAGATGAGCCTATTACGGCATCCACAACTGCTGAAACAGAAATGGAACCTGAGCCAGAAATTGTGTCTGAGTCAGAAATGGAGCCTGAACCAGCACAAGAACTTATTTCACCTCCAATTGATGAAGCCGCGGAGGTTGAAAGTCCGCTTGTTAGGGAGATTCGAGTCAGACCACAAAAAGCACCTCGGCCCGGCTCCGACCTCGACGCATACAGCTATCTCTTCAAAGTGATGATTACAGGCGAGGGTGCTGTCGGTAAGACCGCACTCGTCAACCGCTACACAACAGGTGCCTTCGAGACCGACTATAAGACGACGATTGGCTCTCAGTTCGCTGTCAAGCTTGCCCACATCTCTCCTCCTACCGAGCAATATGCTGTGGGGATTAAGGTCCAGGCGTGGGACGTTGCAGGTCAGGCTCGGTTCAAGGCAGTGCGAAAGATGTACTACTCTGGAGCGGCTGGTGTGATTCTCGTATTTGATGTCACTCGTCGCAGGTCCTTCCAGGAACTCGTGAAGTGGGTCGAAGAAGCAGACGAGTCTATAGGCATGCGGGTCCCAATGGTCTGTGTTGGCAACAAAATTGACCTCCCGGACCGTGCGGTGCCATCCGAAGAAGCAAAGGAATGGGCTGAGTCCCAGGGCTTCTACTATATGGAGAGCAGTGCAAAGACCGGAGAAGGCGTTGCAGACATGTTCACTGTTCTCTCAGAGCTCATGTGGAAGGAAGCACGAGAAGCTGCAGACGCGAAGAAGAAGGGGACGAACTAGTCTACGCTTGTTTCAGATCTGAGACCTCTTTTATACCGCCTGCGAATGCGGTACGGTTCACATCGTCCATTCGCACAGTAATATCGATCCCTTTCTTGATATCGCCCCTTTCAAGAGGGAGTATTCCAAGTTCTGATGCGGCTCCCAAGAGATACACGTTAAGTGCTCTGTGTGAATCCACGCTCTCCACCAGGGGCTTTGGATTGAGCATGTATACTTCACCACAAATGGCCTGCAGCATCTCGCCAACATCCAATACACTTGGATAGGCATGTTCACCCGACAGAGTCAGTGGACTGTGTAGGGGAATAGAACTGACAACTGCGACTGTCTTCTTCGCTCCATACTGGACAGCAGTCCTGAGAGCTTCAACGGGTTCCATACCTATGATCAGATCCACATGCCCTGCTGGGACAAGCGGCCCAAGATCATAGTCTGCAATCCGCAGATGAGAGACCACACTCCCTCCTCGGCGTGATGCACCGAACGTGTCGCCAAGCACTGGATGGCGACCCTCTAACATCGCGGCGTATGCGAGAGACCGTCCGCATACTAAGTTCCCCTGACCACCAACTCCAGCGATTAGAATATTGAAGATGCTTCCCAAGTTCATTCACTTCTCCTAATCGCCTTACTTGGGCAGACTGCTATGCATGCCCCACACCGAATGCAAGTGTACTGAACAATTTCGGCCTTTTGCTTACTTGTGTTCCACTCAATGGCGGGGCACCCGAACTGAGATACACATATCCTGCATGGCTCACCACGGCAGGATGCTTCATCAACATAGACAGCTGGTTGCTCTTCAATGCCTTCTCTGCCTTGTTCAAGCCTGCATATGCTGTCCAGAAGCAGGACCTTGAGGCCTTCATGGCTGACCACTTCCTGAAGTGTTCGAACCAACTGGTCAATGTCCGTTGCATCAACAACCTTGAAGATGTCGGGCTCAATTGCCTCCACAATCCTCTGGATGCTAACCAAGTGATGACCAGAATGCTGCGTGTGCGATCCAGGATGTTCTTGAAATCCGGTCATGGCTGTTGTTGAATTGTCAAGGATAAGGAATGTCAGGTCCGCATTCTTGTGCCTCGCATTGACCAATCCGGGAATGCAGGCATGCAGAAACGTTGAGTCCCCAGCAACTGAGACAACTTTCTTGTCAAAGCCAAACCTACCGAGCTGCCCAAGTCCGTTAGCAGTCCCGATACCCGAGCCCATGGCCTGCATTGTGTTCATTGCCTCGTTCTGGAAAACGCCTAACGAATAGCAGCCAATGTCTCCTGTAACTACGAGTTTCTCTTTCAGATGATTTCTCAATCTCTGGATTGCCCAGTATACGTTCCGGTGAGTACATCCGGCGCAGAAGGCTAGTGGCCTGGGAGCAAGAAGTTCTCTAGCTCTTTCAATGACAGATTCCTTCGGTCGGCCATTATCAGGTCCTTTCAGTTCCAAAGCGGACTGCAAAGTGCCCAGCACTTCATCTGTATTCATCTCACC
>CAYPUO010000280.1:0-4967 GCA_964413775.1 uncultured archaeon | reverse complement strand
GTCTGCTTCCTCTTCTATCTCAACCCACCTCTCAACGACAGGGTGATCGTGAGCCTTCAGATAGTTCTTGAGGTCTGGAATAGTCATCGCATCAGCTTCTGTGGGAATCTTGTCACGGACTTCCTCAGGGATGAACTCAAGCACTCGTTCCTTAATCACCTCAGGAATCCAGACGATCCTGTTCCAGCCTCCGTCAACTTGCAGGAACTTTGGCGACCGCATGTATTCGATTGAAAGCCCATGGAACCCAGGGACTTGGCGACCACCCGCTGTCGAGTCAGCCATGCTAGAGAATGGCAGGCCGTTGACAGTTTCGCCTTTGAAGTCACGATGGACGATTCCAAGACCATCAACTTCTGGAATGACGAATGCTATGGCCTCGAAACATCCGCAGCTCGTATGTGGCTTCTCAAATGCGCTATAGAGCACAACGGAGTTGACCTTTCCAAGGGATTTCTCAGTGTATATCTGATTCACTCCTGTATACTCGCCCCTGAAGTCATCGATTGTATCACCCTTTGGTATTGCATAGAGTGGCCCCTTGGGGTCTACTCTTGCGGCAGCACGTCCATCAAACCAGCTAATGGCACCGCAGTTTGCATACCGCTGGGGAGTAATTGTACACACGTGCGTAGGGGCAAATGACTGACAGAGTGAGCACCCGTAGAATGTATCTACATCTGCATCGCTCAGACCTCTGGCACGCTCATCACGGGCAGTATACCTGTTTATGGCATCATCATATCTCTCGTCAATGACTTTCGGGTCGGTGATAAAGGTCACCTGAATCCGCTCAATGATGTTCATCTCACTCTTGAAGAGACGGATTAGTACCTTACCTAGGTATTCAAAGGAGTTGAGGCCCTTTTCGAACGACTTCTTGTTCAGACGCAGCCATATATCGTATCGCTGGTTGAGATGCATCAGTCCCTCCACGAAGTTGAGGTACTCATGTATTCGCCGTTCAATGACACCCTCAAGGTCTGGCTCAATGTCCTTTCCTGCAACCTCAATAACAATACCCAGAGGATGGTAGCTCCCTGGTTCCATGTCCTTGAGGTCAGGACCGATTATCGTTACCTTCTCATCTTCGACTTCGTCCATGTTCCGAGCGATTGCAAGCTCGAACTTCTTGGCCATCTTAGGACCACCAAGTTCGACAAACATGTCCTTTCCACGGACACGCTCTCCCTCGTACACGACTCCGATGTCTACTGGGATATCGTCAAATGACAATTCATTTACCTCCTCCTACAAGCTCAAGGATATCCTTGAGTGCATCTTGCCATAGTTTGTCTTTCATATTGGGGAAACTCCATTTTGCATGTGGTTGGTAATATTTGCTCAATGAAACTGGTGTAATCTGAGGAGCGAAGTTCATGATTCCAGACAGAAGGGTCCATTGCATGTAATAATGCATACCGTGGATAAAGATGAAGTCGTGAGGACCTTTCCCATGGGGGCCCTTCCACTCAGGGTCCTGGAGATAGAGAACAAGCTCCATAGCACCCATGGACTTTGCTCCCTCGAATCCGCGTTCGAGAAAGGCCTTTATCCCTCCTCCCGTTGCAACGACTGGGATCTTACCGGCTTTAGACAACTCAATGGAGAAGTCGACCATGTCGCCCTTTCCATACTTCTGGTCTACTGCTTCAGCACCCACGATCAGGAGTGGTTTCTTCGCCTTTGTCCAGTCCCGTTTGATCTGCTGAGCTTTGGTGAGAGATTTCGCTGCATCTGGGCCGCATATCTCACCTGTCTGCCAGGGAACTGCACGCATCATTGCTTGTCGCCACCTCCGATGATCTGCTCTTTGAGTAGTGTTGGGTCAGGTATCGGACGCTCCTTCCATTTGTTCTCCTTCATCTGCGCCAGAATCTTGTCCTTCAGAGTAATGGGGATATCGGAATCGCGACGGATGTATCTCCATACATCTTCAGGGAAGTATCCAAAGTATTTCTCATGGATGTCAATATAGTGGCTCAGTTTTATTGACCGCCCCTTACCGGTATCGTTTGGTCTGATACAGAGTTTTGCAGTCATTACATTCGCCTCCGCCACAGTCTCTGCGGCGTAGAACAGATGCTCAGGTCCAGGAGCAGTCATCATTCGCTCGCCGGTGCGAGCATCATATACCATCCAGTCACGGTCGTGATCGACTCTGCCGAGAAGCATGCGTCGGTATTTGGATCCATGGGGGCCCACGATAACAGGAACACCGAGCCTCCAGAAGCCCGCTGCAATTGATGCGGCTTTCTGGGACATTGCGCCCCATGATACTCCTACGGCGCCAACACGATTGTGGATGTAATCCGCAATCTCAGCATAATTCCCACGCAGGTTCCTCTTTGCGAAGATTGCAGCTATCTTAATCGCAGCTCCCGCAATGTGTGAGTTCGATACGCACGAACCTACATTGACCACACATCCGGCATCAAACTCACCGCCCCTGCGCTCATAGATGGTCTGCCCATTCTCATCCTTCACAGTCCCTGCGGAGATGGCAGCACATCCCGATGTGACAATAATGAATCTCCGCTTGGCGAACTCCTCAGCCATATCATGCACATCCTTGCCTCCACTAGGATAGTTGGCACAACCAACGTGTGCGATGACACCAGGTATCTCGCCAAACACTATCGGCTGACCGACCCTGCGAATCTCAGTATCCTGGACAGCACCTCTACCAGTCCTGACCATATTGGTTTCATTCTTGCAGTCCTCCTCTGCGGCGACAACCATCCAGCTATGGAGGTCAAAGTCGTTAGGACAAGCAGACTCACATCTAGCACAGCCTATGCAATTCTGGTAGACATCGCGTAGTGGCTGGAAATTACCCGTCGATGCAGCAAGTACGGCTTCCTGAACCCCCTGGTTATTTGGACATGCTCTAACGCATTCCATGCATTTATTGCATTCTGCAGCCATCTTCTGGATCTGCTTCTTGCTCGGGAAGTATTTCTTTTTCCTACGAATAGGCTTGAGCGCAAGGGCTACCTTTGTAGCTATCTCACCGACCATGCTGTGATCGGGAATGTAGGCACCGGGTATTTTACCGGACACAAGCTCTTCAACTATTGAATCCACTGAGTCATCTGAGCGGTCAGGTAGTCCCATTACAGCCTTGTCGCTTGTAGATATGACAGGCGCGCCAACCTTCTTCGCCTCATTTACGACATTGGCGTTGACACACTGCTCATCGACTACAACAACATCGGCTTTCCCACTTCTAATATATCTGAGTTGCCATGAGATAGGACCGATGACCTTAGCCTTTGGATCTCTGCGTGTGATATCCCAGGCAGTGCAGCACATACCGCCAACTTCAACCTGATCGTAGAGTTTCTTTTCGGTTATATAGTCGGTAATAGATGCGGCAGGCACAATATTGTGGCCAATTGTGAGTACTATCGCCTTATTGAGGTCCATCATGCCAATGCCAGACTCAACAAGTGGCGCATCTGGGTCTGCCTTCGGCATGTCGAGCACCGAAATCTGTGCGAGGTCCGCAATCTCCATTGAGAGCTGGTCAATCATGCCAGCATGCAAGACCTTGCTCTCAAAGTCCATCCAGCTCCCTTCCTGACCAGTGTGAGTCGCGGAGAGGGTGTGTGCCAGCTGAGTTTCGCAGTAGTCGAGAATGATGCTTGCGTCTTCAAGTGTCCTTGGGCGCATTCCTGTTACTAAACGAGAAACAGGTGCTTGAATCTCAACACCGGGCCCTTGAAGAAGTTTGGTGCGGGGACCATATTCCTCTATCAAATGGTCAACAAGGTGTCTGGAGTGAGCTAAGTGAGCTGAACAACCTATATTGGCTGCAGCAAGCACAATCCTGCCCTGTTGCGCCTTGAGGTCGATACCACATGCTCCTCTCTTGTCGCCCGATAAATCGCATTTGCCCATTGTACACAGACAACAGACTTGGCAATAAGGCATGTATGACGGCTGATATTTCGTCAACAGCTTATAATCCCAAGAACGAAGTGTAGTAGGTCCCGGCATGGGGGTCGGGCCCATGGGTTCATCCCATTCATCGTCAACAATCTGTCCGATTCTGACTTCAAGCCCTTTGAAGACACCCATTCCGGTCTCTGCTTCATCCGCCTTGATATATGCATTCTTTTTCATAAGTTGCTAGTTCCTGTGCGTGGTGCCCTTGCGTGTTACATTTCACCATATGAAACTTATGAATCTGCCACGAGAGATTTTGCGCTGTGTACGAAAGCAAACTTAACTACACCTGATTTGTTCGTTTCGGAAAGTGTTTCTGGCACGAAAATGAGTTTCAGAACGAAATCAAATGCAGAGTCTTCACTGGGCGACTAATTCCATCAGTTTCGTCTTTATCCCACGAATTTCTGTCATTCCAGGTGAACTCGGATCTAGGTCGATTGGTGCAAAACCCTTCCTGTCAGCCTCTCGAAACGAAGCATCCATTGGAACAAGTCCCAACAGTGGAATTCCTACTTGCTCCACATATTCGCGGATCATGTCTGCGTCTTCAGTGGTTGCCACCTTATTGCCTACTGCAAACACCGTGCCAACACCAATATCTGCGGCTAGGTTCTTTATCTTGCCCAGAACATCAAGAGACCTCCGGCCAGGTTCAGCCACAACCAAGAGTGCATCCATACCCCGTGTAGTCCCGCGACCGAGATTCTCTACGCCTGCATCCATATCCATCACAAAGGCCTCATCGGTCCCAATAACAAGATAACGCATCAGGGTCTTCAGAAGAGTCGCAGAGGGGCACATGCATCCCTGTCCGCCTGTATCGACGGTCCCTGCGACCAACAGATACACATTGTCAGGACCAGCAATTGCGAACATGCTTGTCAAGTCATCGACAATGGGGTTCAGTTTGAAGAACCCAGTGGACACAGGACCAGCGCCTTCAACTTGAAGGCGTTCTTCTATCAGTTCCTTGTTCTCCGTCAAGGGAACGATTGTATCTGCGACATCTCGAG